>JBIHZT010000250.1:0-5910 GCA_044240265.1 Luteolibacter sp.
CGACGTGGCGGGCGTCAATTTCCACAGCAGCTTCAACTGCCGCGGCTACACTTCGTTCTGCGCATCGAAACACGGCGGTTACCACGCCCACGGCAATTACTACGGCATGTTGTTCTTCCGCCAGGCCGCCCAAGGCCGCGTCGTCCCGCTCAAGCTAGCAGGTGAGGGCGTGAACCTCAGCAGCCACGCCGTGCTCGGCGATGACGGCCTGCTCCGGGTGGCTCTCATCAACAAGGATCTCGAAAGACATGCCAAGGTCGGCATCAAACTCGCCAACCGTTCCGATCAAGCCACCGTCATGCGTCTCAGCGCGCCCGCCGCCGATGCGAAGACCGGCATCACCCTCGGCGGATCGGGTGTGGCTTCGGATGGCACCTGGCAGCCGAAGCCTTCCGAACCGGTCACCGCGAGTGAGGGGGAATTCCAGATCGATGTCCCCGCCGCGTCCGCCGCGCTGCTGGTGGTGGGACGGGAGAATACCGCGGCCGTATCCGATACGACGAGCCGATGAAACCAAGCGACTGCTTGCATGACGGCAGGGGTCGCTCTCCGCAACGGTCCTGCGAATGGGAGGCGCATGATGCCGCCCGTGATTGGCGTCAAACTTCCACCATAAGAAGTGCTTGGAGCGGCGTCTCTATGAGCGTCGATGTCAATGAGATGTCGCTACCGTCGGCCCTTTCGCTATCGAGCTCACAGAGCGTCGCTACAGTTCGCCTCCGTGGCCGCCAGCGGAAAAATCGCGGGAACATGTCTTGCTAGCCATGAAACTGATCTGCCGAGCCACCATCATTGCCGCATTTGCGCCCGCCATCCTAACCGCCGACGAATCCGCATTACAAAGCCCCTCCCAAATTCACTCCCCTGCCGCTCGGCGAGGTGAAGCCCGCAGGCTGGCTCAAGGATTGGTGCGAACAGGCGGCCGCCGGCATCACCGGCCACAGCGATGAACTCGATCCACTCTTCGCCAAGGGCTGGATGGATGTGAATTTCAAGGCCACCTTCACCGGCGCGCAGGGCGGCGACAAGGTGCTCGGCTACGCCATGGAGCAGGCCGGATACTGGATCGACGGTGGGGTCCGTCTTGCCCGATTGATCGATGACGAAAAGCTGCTGGCCAAGTGCCACAGGCGATTCGAAACCGTGCTCAAGCGCGTCGAGGCTGGAGAAACTCCCATCACCAGCAAGGCCCTCTGGGAGGACGGCGAAAAATGGGGCCACTGGCCGATGGCCATCATGGACCGCGCCATGCTCGCGGAATATTCCCGCACCGGCGACAAGCGCTACCTGGATGCCATCGCGAGAATCTACGCCGACTATCCGAAATAGAACGCCGGGAAAAAAATTCTCTCTCATCCACCATCAGGGCCGCCAACTGGCGAACCTCAAAGTGATGCTGGAAGCCCACCGCCTCGGCGGTCCGGACAGCCTGCGCACCGATGCGCTCACGGTGCTCGCCGCGCAAAATCCGGAAATCCAGCAACGCCTCGCCTGGCACGAACAAGGGATCGCCCGTGGCAAAGTGGACGAACATTTCAACTCCGTCCCGTTCGGCCACGCGGTCACCGTGAATGAATCGATGAAAATCCCCGGCATCGGCTACCTGTATTCCGGCGACAAGCAATGGCTGCGTTTCTCCGAGGCCGGATTCGAGGATTTCGAGAAAAACGAAATGATGCCCTACGGCCTCACCAGCGCCCACGAACACGTCGGCGGGGTCGGGCCGTTTTCCGCCAGCGAACTCTGCAACGCGGTCGATTACGCGTGGTCGTCCACCTGGATGCTGCGCGTGACCGGCAAGCCATTTTACGCCGACCGCATCGAGCGCGCGGTCTTCAACGCCGGAGCCAGCGGCGTTTCACCCGACTTCAAGACCCACCAGTATTTCCTCGCCAGCAACCGCATCGATGCCTCTCACCCGGGCAAATACGACATCGGAGGCGGCCCGGACTATCAGCCGAAGCATTTCCCGCTCTGCTGCACCGGCAATCTTTCGCGCCTCATCCCGGACTACGTGATGCACCTGTGGATGCGCAGTGCCGACGACGAGCTCGCGGCCACGCGGCATGGTCCGAGCAAGGTGATCACATCCGTTCGCGGCGTGAGGCCACCTGCACCGATTATCCGTTCCGGGATGTGGTCAACACCCGGCTCGATTTGGAAAAACCTCTCGAATTTCCGCTAAGTTTTCGAGTGCCCGCATGGTGTGAATCACCCGTGATTGCCGTCAACGACAAGGATCTCGTTCCAGATGTCCGGGAGGGGTTCGTCAGGATTCACCGCACATGGTCATCGGGCGACATCGTCCGCGTCTCGTTTCCCTTCAAGCCACGCGTCGTCACCCGGAAATGCGCGGATGGCGCGCCATTCGCCAGCGTCTGCCAAGGTCCGTTGCTCTTCACCCTGCCGATCCCCACCGAGGGTGGCGATTTGAATCGACCTCAGGCCGGCGCGGCTTGGCAGTTCGCGCTCGCGCCGGATGCCAGCGCCACGGTTCGGTGAAAGAACAACCGATGCCCGATCCCTGGACCTGGGCTTCCGCCCCGGTGCAAATCACCGTTTCCGCCATCCCCGCGAAGTCCGGCAGCGACTACTCGCTGCCGAAAGAACCCGTCGAAGCCACGGGTATTGAAAGCATGAAAATCACCCTACTGCCCTTCGGCAGCACCTCCTTCCGCGTCAGCATGTTTGGCGTGGGGAAATGACCGCTTTATCCCAAAAACACCCATTTCTTTAATCCCATGACAGAGGTCTTCAGGAAAGCCGCACTTGCCATCCCCATCCTTTTCACCCTCGTCAATCCGTGCCACGCGCAGGTGGTGGACAAGATCGGTTGGAAATCCTTCCTCGCCCGCCATGACATGGTGTGGAAGCGTCTGCCGGACCGATTCGAAAACGCGGCCTTCACCGGCAACGGCCATCTGGGATCAATGGTCTTCACCGCCGACAAGGGCCAGTCGCTCAAGTGGCAGATGGGGCGCTCCGATGTGACCTTCTGGACATCGCGCATTCCGATCGGCGATCTCGTGCTGAAGCCACAGGGGCGGATTTCCTCCGCTGAGATGCGTCTGGACCTCTGGAACGCCGAAGTCCGCGGCCACATCAAAACCGACAAGGGCGAGATCGACTTCCGCACGTTCACCCACACCGACCGGATGGTGAATGTGTTCGAAACCATTTCGAAGGGTGGCGAGAAAGCGACTTGGTCGTGGTCGCCCGGCCTCGCGAGTGATCCCCGCAAGATTTACAAGAAAGAAGCCCTCACCGACAAGGATTCCAACGCTCCTCCCGTTTCCGGCGCGGACGGAGATATCGCGTTCAGCTTCCAGCCGTTGAAACCCGGCGGCGGTCACACCACCGCATGGAAAACCGTCGATTACGGAGATGGAAGGTCCGTCATCTATGCCGCCGTAGGTTTCGCGAAACAGGAAACCTCATCGAAATCCGAAGCGGTGAATGCTGTGAAAAAGGCGGCGGAAACCGGCGTGCCATCACTCGTCGAGTCGCACCGCGCATGGTGGCAGCGCTTCTGGCCGGAGGGATTCGTTTCCGTGCCGGACACGCGCATCGAGAGTTTCTATTATATTCAAATGTATAAGATGGCCAGCGCCACGCGCCCTGGCAGACCGGCCCTCGATCTGATGGGTCCATGGTTCCGCTCCACGCCATGGGCGAGAATCTGGTGGAACCTCAACATCCAGCTCGCCTATTGGCCGCAATTGACCGGCAACCGCCTCGACCTCGGGAAATCTCTTTGCGAATTGATCGACAACGGCGCCGATGCGCTCGCAAAGAACGCCGGCCCATTCCAAGCGGACTCCGCAGGCGTCGGCCGCACCTCCGGCTACGATTGCTCCGGTGCGGTAGGCGCAGAACTGTGCAACCTGCCATGGACGATGCACAACTACTGGCTGCAATACCGGTATTCCATGGACGACACGTTGCTGCGCCGGCTCTTCCCGATGCTGAAGCGGACGACCAACTATTACCTCCATATCTTACAAGAAGGCCCCGATGGAAGACTCCACATCACCCGCGGCCTCAGCCCCGAGTATGAAAACCAGCCGAGTCCGAATCCGGATTGCAACATCGACCTCTCGCTCCTGCGCTGGGGATGCGAAACGCTTCTCCAGTCCTGCGAACTACTCAAGATCGACGATCCGCTGATTCCCAAATGGAAGGACACGCTGGCCAGGCTCACTCCCTACCCGCAGGACGAAAATGGACTGATGATTTCCGCATCGGTGCCCTTTGCCAGTTCGCACCGGCATTATTCCCACCTGCTCATGATCTATCCGCTCTACACCATGACGCTCGAACAACCGGAAAATCGCGCGCTGGTCGTCAAGTCGCTCAAGCATTGGATGAGCATGCCGAAGAAACTGGAGGGCTATTCCTACACCGGAGCCGCATCCATTTCCGCCTTGTTAGGCGAGGGCGATGAATCCGCGAAGTATCTCAACAAGCTGCTCGATTCGAAAATCCCGCCCAACACGCTGTATGTCGAGGCCGGTCCGTGCATCGAAACGCCACTGTCCGCCGCCGCATCCCTCAATGACATGCTGCTCAGCAGTTGGGGCGACCGCATCCGCGTCTTTCCCGGTGTGCCGGATTCATGGAAGGATATCTCGTTCCACGACCTCCGCACCCAGGGCGCATTCCTTGTCAGTGCCGTTCGCAAAAACGGCGCGACCCAATGGGTGCGGGTGAAAAGCCTCGCCGGCGAGCCGTGCCGCATCCGCCCCGGCATCGATGGAGCGGTCAGCGCAAACGTCCCGCTCAAGCCTGCGGGCGATGGCGCTTACGACCTCGAACTGCCCAAAGGCGGCGAGGCAGTGCTTTATCCTGGCACTACAATGCCGGACTTGATCGTGACCCCGGTCGCCGCCGATCCCGCACGCTGCAATTTCTACGGCCTGCCGACTCAGAAATGAAAAACATCATCTCATGAAAATCCCCATCACAACATCCAGCCTGTTGCTCGCCGCATGGCTGACAAGTTCAGTGATTACTGCTGAACCCACACGCGCTCACTCGCCCGAAGCGCTGGCACCCACCCCTGCCGAGCGCGACGCACGCCTTGGCTGGTGGCGCGAGGCCCGCTTCGGCATGTTCGTGCATTGGGGCGTGTATTCCGACCTGAGCGGCACTTGGAAGGGCAGAAAATACGGCGGCTACGGCGAGCACATCCAGCGCATGGCGAAGATTCCGATTCCTGTCTACCACAAGGAAGTTGCCGGGAAATTCTACCCCACGGAGTTCAACGCGGACGAGTGGATCAAACTCGCGAAGGAAGCCGGCATGGGATACTTCGTCATCACCGCGAAACATCACGACGGCTTTGCGATGTACGATTCGAAGGTCAGCGACGCCACCATCGTCAAGGCCACGCCCTTCGCCCGCGATCCGATGAAAGAGCTGAAGGCGGCCTGCGCGAAACACGGCATCAAGTTCGGATTCTACTATTCCCACGCCTTCGACTGGGGCGAGGAAAACGGCCCCGGCAACGATTGGGATTTCGACAATCCCGGCGGCGACAAGCTGCTCCACGGCGCGAACTGGTGGGAGAAATTCCCCGAGTTTCTTCCCAAGGTCCGCAAGTATGTCGATGAGAAGTCGATCCCCCAGTTGCAGGAACTGATCGCCAACTATGATCCGGACATCATCTGGTTCGATACGCCGCACAAGCTTCCGCCCGAAGAAAACCAGCGCATCCTGGCTGCCGTTAGGAAGGCGAAACCGTCGATGGTGATCAATGGTCGGCTCATCAGCGGCCTCGGCGACTATCAGAGCACCTGCGACCGCCCGGCGGAGTTTCCTCCGCAAAAAGGCGACTGGGAGGGAGTGCCGACGACCAACGAATCCTATGGTTACAATATCAACGACCGCAGCCACAAACCGGCTTCGCAT
>JBIHZT010000449.1:0-3799 GCA_044240265.1 Luteolibacter sp.
GCGCTGCATGTCGATGATCAGCAGCGCGCACTTTCCCGGCAGTAGCTCAAAGGCGTATGGCTCCGCTTCGATGGAAAGGATCGTGCTCATGGTGTCTCGTTCGGGGGGGAGGGAGTTGGATCAGAAGAAAATGGTCAGTCCGGTGTGGAACTGGACGAGATTGTCATCGTCATTGTCACCGCCGGTGGTGAGGACGCTGTTGCCGTCTTCAAGTCCGTCGTTGTTCAGGTGATAGTATTTTACGCCGGCATACCAGGTCCAGAAGCCGTATTCCTTGGGAACGAAAGTCAGCGGAACGCTGGCTTTGACGCCGGTGGCGAAGACCGCGGCTGCGGAGCCACCGCCGGTGCCGTCGAACTGTTGGTAGAAGTCGTCGGCCACGAGATTGACGAAGGTCGGGAACTCGATTTTCACGGCGTCGAACTTGATCGCCGGATTGATGCCGAGGGTGAAGTAGAACGATTCCTCCGAAGTCGCGGGGTCAAAGACGACGGTGGACTTGTTATAGAGTTCCTGCCAATAGGCGACGAAGGGATTGAGGGCGAAATTGCCCATCCATTTCGAATCGTCGAAGGAGAGCTTGAACTCGAGGTGGTGGGATGTCGGATAGGAATCCGTCATGCTGATGAATGCGGTGTAGTTCGTATCGAGCTTGTAATAGTCGGCGAACTTGATGCTGAGGCCGGCGATGGGGTCGAACTCGTTCCAGTTGCCCGGGTCGGCGCCGCTTTCCTCGGTGTGGACGGAGCTCCATCCGCCGACTGCCAGAGTGACGTCGGAGATGGTGGTGGTCTCGCTGGAGTAGAGGTTGGCGAGGACCAGGGCGAGCGGCTGGAAGACCGCGCCCTCGTTTTCCACGTTCAGGCCGCGGGGTGTGATGTAGTGGTCGGAAACGTCGAGCTGCAGGAGCATGTTGAGCTTGAGCGGCGGCGCGGCGGGTTCCACGGCGGCGGCAGCGGCAGGGGTTCCGGCGGTCAGCGAAGGCGCGGCGAGCAGGAGCGTCGTCAACAGGGACGGGATCGGCAGGATGCTGGATGGTTTCATTGAGGTGGTTTTGGTTGGGATTGCACCTCTGACATCGCATCGCCCGTGCCAAGCCGGCATTGTGCGCTGTATCCCTTGTCGTTACAGGGGTTTCCGGCTGGTCCTTGGATTCCAAGAAACCGCCCGATGTGTCGGGCGTGTCGCGAATCGGAACACATGGGACACCTTTCCGTCACTTCGAGCCACCGGCGAGATGGGGGAATTTTCGATAGATCCGGCTGCGGCTGACGTTGAGCAGGCGGGCGGCTTCCGCGACGTTTCCATGGGATTGTTCGAGCGCGCGCTGGATGAGCTCGTGCTCGGCGGACTCGAGATCGAGCGGTGCGGCGGGCGGCGGCGGCGCGGGTTGTGGCTCCGGTCGGGAGACTTCGAACAATTGCAGGTGCCGGCTTTCGATCGGCTTGCCGCCGCTGAGGATCAGGGCGCGCTCCATCACGTTCTTCAACTCGCGGATGTTTCCCGGGAACGGGTGGGACTGCATGCGCTCCATGGCTCCGGCGGTGATGGGCGGGACGGCGGATCCGGTTTCGTCGGCGAAGACTTGCAGGAAATGGGTGCATAAAAGCGGCAGGTCGTCACGACGCTCGCGCAGCGGCGGGGTGGCCACGGTGTAACGTGCGAGCCGATAGAAGAGATCCTCACGGAAGTCGCCGGTTGCGATTTTCGCCGTGAGGTCGGCGTTGGTGGCGCTGAGCACCCGCACATCCACGCGGCGGGATTTGGTCGCGCCGACGGGAGTGACCTCGCCGTCCTCGAGCACGCGCAGGAGTTTCGCTTGTAGGGCGGCGGGCATGTCACCGATTTCATCGAGGAAAAGCGTGCCACCATCGGCGAGTTCGAAGTAGCCCTTGCGGTCCGACGTCGCGCCGGTGAAAGAACCTTTCATGTGGCCGAAGAACAGCGATTCTGCTAGTTCGCCGGGGACCGCCACGCAATTCACCGGGATGAAGGAGGCTTCCGAGCGCGGGCTGTGATGATGGATGGCGCGGGCGACAAGCTCCTTGCCGGTGCCGCTCTCACCGGTGATCAGCACGCTGGTTTTTCCGAAATGCTGGAGACGCTCGATATCGGCGAGGATGCCGCGGAGGTGCGGGCTGTTGCCGACGAAGCCTCCGAGCCCCCAATGGCGGGCCTCTCGGGAGGCCAGCGTTTTGAGCCTCTGCTCGGCATTCTGGCGGAGAGAGATTTCCGCTTCGAGCTGCTGGTTGCGCTGTTGGAGCTCCCGGGTGAGCCTGCTGATTTTCAAATGCGTGTCCACCCGGCTGATGACTTCCCCGGCATGGAACGGCTTCTGGATGTAGTCCACCGCGCCGACTTGGAAGCCTTTCACGATGCTTTCCATTTCATTGCGACTCGTGATGAAAATAACGGGAATTCCCCGTGTCGCGGCCTCCACCTTGAGCTCGCGGCATACATAGTAGCCGTCATGACCCGGCATCATCACGTCCAGCATGATGAGGTCCGGCAGCGCCTTGCCCGCGATCTTCAGGGCGTCCGCGCCATTTGAAACAGCTAGAATTTCATAGCCCTCTTTTTCCAACAGATGGCTGAACAGCGAGAGACTGGCGGCGGTGTCGTCCGCGATGAGGATGCGGCCCGAGTTCATTGGACGGGGATCTGGGCGAGGATGCGCTGGATGGTTTTCATGTCATAACTGGCGAGGAATCCCCGCAAATGTTGTGCCAGCCTCCGGCCAGTGGCGCCGAGCTCCTCGACCTCCAGCAGGCAGGAGCGCAGGACCGTGGCGCTGTGCAGTTCGGCGGCCATCACCATCCGGGTGGCGAGGTCTTCCGGCAGGGTCATGGCACCGAGATCGATGCCCTCCACCGCGCGGGTTTCCGGTGTTTCCCAATAGATGAAATCCACGCCTAGCAGGTTGTGCAGAGTGCCGTAGATCCGCTCGGCGTGGAACGGCTTTGACACGAAGTCGTCGCAGCCGGCCTTCATGCATAGCTCGCGCTCGTGGCTCATCGCCGAGGCCGAGGTAGCAACGATCCGGATCCCGGTGTCGCCGTATTCACTCACAATCCTGCGGGTGGCCTCGATCCCGCCGAACTCGGGCATCCGGATATCCATGAACACAATCTGCGGTTTGGAAACGCCCACCACTTCCACCGCCTGGCGGCCATGCTCGGCGAGCACCACCTCGCAGCCGACGAGCGTGAGCATCGTGGCCAAAACATCGCGGTTGTCGGCGATATCATCCACGACCAGCGCGCGAACCCGATGGCCGAGAGCGAGCATCACGGTTTCGCGTCCGGCGGGACTGCGGTTTCCCGCTTGGAGAGCGGCCGGAAGCTTCACGATAACACGGAAAGTCGATCCCCTGCCCGGCTCGGAAATCACTGCCAGCTCGCCGCCGAGGATTTCCACCTGGCGTTTTGAAATCGCCAGTCCCAGCCCGGTGCCGGTCTCCGCGTGGCTGCCGGAACCTTGCTGGAAGGGCTCGAAAATCCGCTCCCGGAGCTCCGGTGAAATCCCGATGCCGGTATCCTCGACCTCGAAACACCACTCATCTGGCGACCTGCGAAGCACCCGGAAAACCACCCGCCCACTCCCGGTGAATTTGACTGCGTTTCCCAGCAAATTGATCAGCACCTGGCGCAGTTTTCCCTCGTCTCCGTTCACGATGACCGGGCGGACCAGCGCTGGCGCTTCAGCTCGTAAGCCGAGTTGCTTTTCCTCGCAAGGATGCTGGAACATCGCAACCAGCTCGTTGAAAAGCGCCGTGAGATCGAAGTCCCTCGCGACGATC
>JBIHZT010000251.1:0-5888 GCA_044240265.1 Luteolibacter sp.
GGTGGCATCCGGCGAGAACATCCGTCGATAGACATCCATCGTGGAAATCGTGGACGCCGAATTCAGCAGCGAGGCCAGCGTGCTGGTGACAGCACCGGCGATGGCGGCGTAGATAAAACCACGCAGGCCCGGCGCGATCAGTTTGGTCACCATTGTGGGAAACGCCGCGTCGGTTTTCGTGCCGAGTTCAGCGCCGTAGAGTTGCTGCGCCATCAGCCCGGGCATCACCATCGCGAAGGGCACCAGCAGCCAGAGCCCGCCGGCGAAAATCATCCCGAGCTGTCCGTGTTTCAGCGACTTGGCGGCGAGATTCCGCTGCACGATGAATTGGTTCAAACCACAGTAATAAATCATCACGATCCACATGCCCCCCGCCACGCCCGTCCATGGCAGATCCTTGTTATCCGCCGGCATCACCATGTGGAGCTTCGGCGCGTTGAACTCCGCGAACTTGTCCCAGCCGCCAACGGCATCCAGGCCGAGGAAAAAAATCAGCATACCACCCGCCAGCAGCGCGAGGCCTTGCACGAGGTCCGCCCAGGCGATTGCCTTTAGACCGCCGACCGTCGAGTAGCCGGCACCGATCAAACCGATCAGCCACACCGCCTTGGTCAGCTCCATGCCGGTGATCGCCCGCAGCGTCACGCCGCCGGAATAGAGAACGGCCGGCAGCATCACCACCGCGTAGATCACCACCGTTAGGACCGCCATGATTCCGCGCGCCGCCGTGTTGTAGCGGTATTCGAGGTATTCCGGCATCGTGTAAATCCCCGCCCGCAGGAATTTCGGCAGCAGCGTCATGGAAATGATCACGATGAACACCGAGCCGAGCAACTGCCAGCAGCTCACCGCCAGCCCGGTCGATCCCGCCGCCTGGCCGGCCATTCCCACCATTTGCTCGGTGGAAATGTTCGCCGCGACAATCGAGATGCCGATCAGCGGCCAGGTCAGCCCGCGACCGGCGAGGAAAAAGTCCGAGCTATCCTCCTCATGCCCTTTCGCCTTGCGGCTTTTCCAGACACTGAGTCCGACGACGAGAACGAAAAATCCGACAAATACAACGAGATCCTGAGGTGCGATGTTCATGAAAGCTTCAATGGGTTCGCCGGAGATTACGGGATTTCCACCCGGATCCACCATGGAACATCGTAGGAAAACCATGGACATTCCTCGGTTTTCGCCATGTCCTACTCCCAATGAAGCCAGCGCCACCGGAAAAACGTCCCGAAGGCTTCCCGGGACAGCGTTTGGTGATCATCCCGCCCGCCATCGCCGTCGAGGCGTCCCGCAAGCCGGTCACCCGCGATCTCTGCGTCACCCACATCGGCACTTTCGTCGCGGCGGGCGGGCATTACGTCGAGCGTCCGCATGGCACTTCCCAGCACATCCTGATCGCCTGCATCGCGGGCAAAGGATCCTGCACGCTCGCCGGGCGGGAATGGAAAATGGAACCCGGCGACCTGCTATTCCTCCCGCCCCGCGAGCATCATGTTTACAGCGCCAACCCACGCTCGCCATGGACGATCTTCTGGCTGCACTTCCGCGGACTACGCGCCGCCGACCATCTCGAAAACCTCGGCGTTTCCACCACGAATCCCATCGTTTCGGTGGATGACCCGGCGGTGTTGATCGAGGCGTTTGAAGACACGTTCCGCCATGCCACCCATGGCTTCAGTGAGGCGGCGATGACCGGCCTCTCGACCGCCTTCGGCCGTCTGCTAGGTCTGGCGAAAGTCCACCAGCGCGCGCCCGGCAGCCGGTCCCGCCGCGCGGAGAACCGCCTGCTCAAGGTGCTTTCCCTGATGCGCGACGACCTCGCCCGGCCGTGGACGCTCGACGAACTCGCCCTCGAATCCCGTCTCAGCATCCCCCATTTCACCGAACTCTGCCGCCGTCAAACCGGCATGCCACCGCTCAGCCTGCTGATCCGCCTACGCCTCCAGCGCGCCATGGACTTGCTGCAACAAGGAAACCACAACGTCGCCGAAGCCGCTCTCGCCGTGGGATATGACGACCCGTTTTACTTCTCCCGCTTGTTTCGGAAACACATGGGGATTCCACCATCCGCCTGCCGGCAGGGGCCATGAACAAATCGCTCGCTTCGCCGACCCGGCAGCAGAAGCGGGTTCTCGATTCCGCGGGATTTCCGACAAACGCCACGGTCCGCACCCTTCATGTCAGATTCCGGGAAAATCCGTGAGAATCCCGCTTGGTTCAGCCATCTTTCTCTGTGAAAACACGGGCCGGAAAACAAACCCGTCATCATGCCCGCCCAAAGACCCAGCCTCACCTTCAGATTGATTCCCGCAGCCCTGTTCGCGATTCTGCCACCTTCGTCCGCAGCGCCCGCGACAGGCCTGCTCGATGTGCTGCCGCCCACGCCGATGGTCGTCAAAGTCACCCCATCCGGCTCGCTGGATCTGCAAACAGTAACCGGCAACACGCTGGAAAACTGCCGCCCTTACCTCGCCAGCCGGGTCGTTGGCACCGGAACCTGGGTTGAGGAAAATTCGACCTATCACATCATTTCGCAAAACGACGGCAAGCTGACTCTTGAAGCTCCATTCGCGAAGGCCAAGGCCACCCTCACCATCGAGCGCGACGCCGCAGGCCGCCTGCAATTCTCCGGCAGACTCGATGGCACTTCCGCCGAACCGCTCGAACTCGCACGCTTCCACTATCTCGACGGCCACATCCCCGACCCCGCACTCAACCTGCTTTCCATGCGGCATTACGAACTGCCGGGCCGCATCATCCGCCCATCCGAGAAACTCAAGGCCCCACTCAAATCCAACTGGGGCTGGACGCGGCTGGACGAACCCGTCCACCGCCAGCCGAATGCCGCCATCTCCGGCGACTCCGGCCTGTTAGCGCGGGATTGGAACACCCCGGGATTCTTCTTCGGCTTCACCGCCCCGGGCGCTGCCTTCGGTGAAATCGGCATGCGGACGGCCGCGGAGAAGACCTCGTTTTTTCTGGCGGTCCTGTTGGATGCCGTGCGCCTCGATCCCGGAAAATCCCGCCTCCTGGAAAACGCGACCGTCTCCTTTGGCGATCCGCAGGACGAGTTCCGCCACTGGATCCGGGTGTGCCGGGATTTATTAGGTCCCGCCCGCCTGCGCCCGCCGCTCACGGGATACTGCTCGTGGTATCAGGCAGGCCAGGGCATGCAGCCGGACGACATCCGCCGCGCCCTCCAGTCGTTTTCCACCTTCGCCAAGCCACCCGGCGGCCACACCATCCAGCTGGACGACGGCTATCAGGTCTGCCCCGGCGACTGGACCGGACGCGGCGCGTGGAAAGACGAGTTGGACAAGCTGCCGGGCGAAATCAAAGCCAAGGGTTTCATCCCCGGGATCTGGATCGCGCCGACCGCCATCCACGCCAGCCACCCGATCGTCAGGCAGCACCCCGAGTGGCTGCAGCGGAATGCCAAAGGCGAATTTTGCATCACCTTCCACAATTGGAAAGACTTCAACGGAATCACGGACGGGAAGACTTATTTCCTCGAACCCGACCACCCGCAAGCCCGCCAGTTCATCCTCACGACCCTGCGCGATCTCCGTGCCCGTGGCTGGGACTATTTCAAAATCGACTTCGCCTACACCGTCAGCAGCGACCGCGTGAAATACGACCCCGGGAAGACCACCTGCGAATCCCTGCGCGACCAGTGGCAACTCTTCCGCGAGGGCCTCGGCGAGGATGCCATCATCAACTCCTGCAACGGCGGCATGTGGCGCTACACCATCGGCCGCATGGACCTCTCGCGCCTCGGCGGCGACATCGGCGGCAGCATGAAACACCTGCGCCGCAACCTCGCGGAAATGATGCTGCGATGCCACGCCAACGGCGTCTGGTTCCAGGCAGACCCCGACGTTTTCTATCTGCGCGAGGAAAAGTCCGATCTCAACTTCGAGCAATCCCACCTGCTCACCGCCACCCAGGGCCTGCTAGGCACCGCATTCCTCACCTCCGACTTCGCCGACCAATGGACCAAGGAAGCCACCGAAGTCGCAAAAACCTATTGGAACGCCAAAGGCCCGCGCGTCCCCGCCATGCTGCGGGTCATGCTCCAGCCGGATGGCCTGCCCGCCGGCTTTGCAGTGGCCCACGGTGAGGGCGAATTCACCGTCGCCCTCTACAACTGGGCTGCGGATGCCCGCGACATCTCCATCCGTCTGGCCGACCTCCGCCTGCCCGGAAACACCCACTACACCCACAAGCTCGTCTCCATCGGCAAGGAGTCCGTGAACCTCGAAAACGGCATCCTCTCCATCACCTCCCAGCCCGCTGAAAGCCTCCGCGCCGTGACTTTGCGCTGATCCAGCGCCCCCATTCCCAGCCAACTGCCAGATCCATGAAATCCACCCGATTCGCCTCTTCTCTCGGCGGCATGCTGCTCGCAGCATCACTCCTCGCGCAGGCCGGGGACGCCCCTTCCGGCTTGCTGTGCAATCTGCTCACCCAGCCTGAAAAATGCGTCATCACCGAGCCGCAGCCCGACTTCGGCTGGATCGTCAATTCCAGTCAGACGGCGGACCGGCAGACCGCCTATCAGATTGCGGTGGCGTCATCCCCCGCACTGCTGGAAAATGGCGGCGCCGACCTGTGGGACTCCGGCAAGGTCGCTTCAGGGCAGTCGATCAACGTGCTCTACCGCGGCAAGCCGCTCGCCGCGAACTCATCCTACTGGTGGCGCGTACGCACCTGGGACAAGGACGGCAAACCCTCCGCCCCCAGCAAGCCGCAGCGCTTCAATACCGGCGTGTTCAACCGCGCGGACAAGAAGTGGCCCGGAGAAAGCCGTTGGATTCAGTTAGCCGATGACAAGGGTAACCAAACATGGACCTTCGAAGACCGCCCGCCCGTCGCCTTCCACCCGAATCCCGCCGCCAGCGTCGTAGAAAAACCCGACGGCACCTGGTTCCTCGATTTTGGCAAAGCCGCCTTCGCGACCCTCGAGCTCACCATCTCCTGGACGCCCTCCACGCCCGACGTCACCGGGTGCGTGGTCCAGGTGGCCGTCGGCGAAAAATCCAAAGGCACCTCCGTCGATCCCAAACCCGGCGGCGGCATCATTTACCGCAAGGTTCCGCTCGAAATCCAGCCTGGCAAGCGACTCTACACCCTGGAATTGCCCCGCTTCGTCCCGCATTACCCCCACAGCCAGGCGATGCCGAAGCAACTGCCCGACGTCGTCCCCTTCCGCTACTGCGAGCTGATGCCGGGGGCGGAAAAAATCACCGTGGAAGCCCCCACCCAACTCGCGCTGTGGGTGGACTTCGACGACGCGGCCTCCACATTCACCTCTTCCAACAAGTCGCTCAACGCCATCTATGACCTTTGCAGGTATTCCGTGAAGGTGAATACATTCAACGGCGATTATGCCGCCAGCGAGCGCGAGCGCATGATGTATGAGGCGGACAGCTACATCCACCAGATGAGTCACTACGCCGTGGACCGCGCCTTCCGCACCGCCCGCTACACCAGTGAGAACATGATCTTCCACGCTTCCTGGCCCACGGAGTGGATCTCTCACAGCATCTTCATGGCTTGGACCGACTATCTCCATACCGGCAACAGCCGCTCGATGGCCCGCTACTACGACGAACTGAAGCCCAAGACGCTTCTCGCCCTGACAGGCCCGGACCACCTCATCAGCACCCGCACCGGCCTTCAGAACAAGCCATTCCATCAGTCCATCCACCTGAGCAACAGCAAGCTCACCGACATCGTGGACTGGCCCACCGGCGAGGCGGACGGCTACGACTTCAAGGACTTCAACACCGTCGTCAACGCCTGCCATTACCAATCCCTCGTGCAAATGGCGAAGATCGCCGCGGCCCTCGACAAGCAGGAGGACGCGAAATTCTATCAGCAGCATGCCG
>JBIHZT010000008.1:0-18751 GCA_044240265.1 Luteolibacter sp.
GTCGGCCGGAAGGAAGGCATCGCCGCACTCGCCGTCGCGCAGGTGGAGTGATCGCCCGGGCGTTGGTGACCCGGCGCGCGTTTCCCGGACACTCGACAATCCGCATTTACCGTCAAATACTCCGGGCCGTGAAGCCCATGAAAACCCCACGGTCATGACCATTGCGAAACGATTGACGCTCCTCCTCGCCGTTCCACTTCTGATCATCCTCGGCATCGGTTTGGCGACCCGCCAGGAATTGAGCCGGATCGAGACCAGCACCCGCTACGTGGCGGAATCCCGGGTCGTGGCGCTCGCCAGGATCGGCGACATCACGCGGAAGTTCGCGGAAATGGCGGTTTCCACCCGCAATTCCATTTTGGAAACCGATCCCTCGCTCAGGGCAGCCATGCAGGCGAAGGCCGATGCCGCCCGGATCGAAATACGGTTGCTCTTGGATGATTATGGAAAAAACTGGGTGGGCAGCGCCAAGGGAGGAGAGTATTTCCATGAATTCCAGGAAGTCTGCGAGGAGTGGATGGTCAAGGTCGACGAGGCAAAAGCACTGGCGGTCGCGGGTCGCACGGACGAGGCAAAGGCGATCCTAACCGATCAGGCGACCCCGCGCGGCGAACGACTCAGCCAGATTTCCAAGGAGTGGACCCAGCTCAACGAGACCCTCGCAACCACCGCGGGCAGGACGGCGATCGAAAGCATCGAGAAATCCAAGCGGAACCAGATTTTCTCCGTGGGTGGCGCGCTCGTTCTATCAGGGTGCCTCGGCTGGCTGACCTTTCGGAAAATCATCCATCCCATCCGGGCGCTTCAGACCTCGGTGGAGACCGTCGCCAGCGGTGACTACGCCAAGGAGGTGCCGTTCACCCAATTCACCGATGAAGTCGGAGCGCTGGCGAGAGCGGTGGATGTGCTGAAGGACGGAGCGGCGGAAATGGAAGAGCAGCGCTGGATCAAGTCCCACGCGGCGCGGTTGACCGGCGAGCTACAGGCGGTCGCTTCGCTGAAGGAATTCGGGGAACACCTGACCGCCGGCTTGGTGCCCATTCTCGGCGGCGGCGTGGCGGGGTTTTATATGTTTGATTCCGCCTCGGGGCGGTTGGCGCGCGTGGCCAGCTACGGCCTGGCGGAAAATCCGGAATCCACCGCGTCGTTCGGACTCGGCGAAGGGCTGGTCGGCCAGTGCGCGGGCGATCGCAAGCCGGTCACACTCACCGCGCTGCCCCAGGGCTACTGCCGGATTGTTTCCGGCACCGGAGAAGCCTCGCCGGTGCAGGCCACCGCCTGGCCGCTGCTCTCCCGCAAGACGCTGCTAGGTGTGTTTGAATTCGCCTCGTTCCGCGCGCTCACCACGCGGGAGAAGTCGCTGCTAGAGGATATCCTCAAGGTCGCCGTGATGAGCCTGGAAATCCTCCAGCGGAATCTCCGCACCCAGGAACTGCTCGATCAGACCCAGGAACAAGCCAGTCGGCTCGCCGCCCAAACCGAAGAGCTGAGAGAAGCCACCAAGAAGGCGGAGGAGGCGACGGAAATGAAGTCGATGTTCCTCGCCAACATGAGCCACGAGATCCGCACGCCGATGAACGCCATCATCGGCCTCTCCCACCTCGCGCTCAAAACCCCGCTCAACCCGAAGCAGCGCGACTACGTCAGCAAGGTCCACAACGCCGGCACCTCGCTGCTCTCCATCATCAACGACATCCTCGATTTCTCAAAAATCGAGGCCGGCAAGCTGGACATGGAGGCCATCGATTTAAAAATCGACGAGGTTCTCAGTTCCGTCACCACGCTGACCGCCCAGAAGGCCCATGAGAAGGGCCTGGAGTTCCTCGCCGACGTCTCGTCCACCATCCCTCAGAACCTTCGCGGCGATCCGCTCCGCCTCGGCCAGATTCTAACCAACCTCGTCAACAACGCGGTGAAGTTCACCGAACAAGGGGAAATCCGGCTCAAGATCGAACTCGTCGAACAAACCGGCGACAAGGTGCAGTTGAAGTTTTCCGTGCACGACACCGGCATGGGCATGACCAAGGAGCAGTCCGGCAAGTTGTTCCAGGCCTTCTCCCAAGCGGACATGTCCACCACCCGCAAACACGGCGGCACCGGTCTCGGACTCACCATCTGCCGCCGCCTCGTCGAGTTGATGGGCGGACAAATCTGGCTGGAAAGCGAGCCCGGCGTGGGCAGCACCTTCATTTTCACCGTCTGGCTCGAACAAGGCTCCGCGGCGGGTCATGGCAGGATTCTGCCAGACCAGTTGTCCGGCCTTCATGTCCTGATCGTGGACGACAATTCCGCCGCGCGGGAAATCCTCGCCGAAGCTCTTTCCGACCTAACGCCCAATGTGGACGTGGTCAGCTCCGGAGCCGAGGCCCTGGCCGCCGTCGAACAGAACGACGCCGCCACGCCCTACGACCTGATCTTCATGGACTGGCGGATGCCCGGCATGGACGGCTTGCAAACGACGCGCCGGATCAAACAGAATGAGCGGTTGGAACACCAACCGGCGATCGTCATGGTCACTGCTTTCGGCCGCGAGGAGGTGCGCGAGGAATCCGAGCGGCTGGGCATCGACAGCTTTCTCGTCAAGCCCGTCACCCGCTCCATCCTGGTAGATACGCTGGTCACGCTGTTCGCGCCCGATTCGGAGGAGATGGCCCACGCAAGCTCCGACGACCGCCACGCGGGCCGACTGCTCGGCGCGCGGATTCTGCTGGCGGAAGACAACGAGATCAACCAGCAGATCGCCGTGGAATTGCTCGAAGGCATCGGTGCCAAAATCACCGTCGCCAACAACGGCAAGGAGGCGGTGGACCACCTGCTGCGCGAGCCGAAGGGCTTCGATCTGGTGCTGATGGATTTGCAAATGCCGGTGATGGGCGGCTACGAAGCCACCGTGAAAATCCGCTCGGAAGCCGCCTTCGCGAAGCTGCCCATCATCGCCATGACGGCGCACGCCACGCTGGAGGAAAAACAAAAATGCCTCGATGCCGGCATGAACGACCACATCTCCAAACCGATCGATCCGAACATTCTGTTTGAAACCGTCGGCCGTTTCTATCAAGCGCCGCCGGTCACCACGCCCGTCGAGCCATCTGCGGCGGTCCTTGCAAATCCGGAAGAACTTCCCGCCATCGAAGGTCTCGACACCCAGGACGGCCTCGCCCGCGTCGCCGGAAATCGGAAACTCTATCTGAAGCTCCTCCGCCAGTTCGCCGAACAGCAAGGACCCGCCGTCGCGGAAATCACCGCCGCGCTCGCCAGCGGTGATCCGGCGCTTGCCGAACGCATCGCCCACACGGTCAAGGGCGTCGCCGCGAACCTCGGTGCCAAGCAGGTGCAGTCCGCCGCCAGCGCGCTGGAGGAAATCATCCGTCACCGTGGCCCCGCCGCCGAGACGGAACCCGCGTTGCGACAGCTTGCCAAGCTGTTGGATCCGCTGCTGAATGGACTGAAAAACATCCTACCGGAAACCGCGACACCCGCGCCGGAAATCCTTCCACCCGCGGATCCGGCGGAAACCCGCGCCGCCGCGGAAACTCTGGCAAAACTGCTCGCCGACTTCGACTCCGCCGCGGTGGAATTCATCGAGGCCAAGCGTGCCGCATTGAGTTCGTTGTTCCCCGGCGAGGCTTTGGCGGAGTTTGAAAAGCTCGTGCAAAATTACGATTTCGCCGGAGCTGAAAGCCAGTTGACCAGCGCATTGAATCATTTCCCAACTCCATGAAAAATCTATCCGACTGCCGCGTGTTGATCGTGGACGATGCCAAAGCCAACATTGACATCCTCGTGGAGGGCCTGAAGGCCGACCACAAGCTCAGCCTGGCGATGAATGGTGAGATGGCCTTGCAAATCGCCGCGCGCACGCCGCCGGATCTCGTGCTGCTCGACATCATGATGCCCGGCCTGGACGGCTATGAAGTCTGCCGCCGCATGCGCGAGATGCCGGAGACGGCCGACGTACCGATCATGTTTCTATCATCACTCGAAGAAGTCCGGGACAAGACCCGCGGCTTCGAGGCGGGAGGCAACGACTATCTGACCAAGCCGTTCGAGATGCTGGAGGTGAAGGCCCGCGTGCGCTCGCTGCTCAAGGCCAAGGCCTACAGCGACGCGGTGAAGGAACAAATCGCCAGCGAACTGCGGGTGGCGCGGGAAATCCAGATGGGCATGCTGCCGCACGATTTCTCGGCGATGGAGCAGGTCTACGGCGTCGAGTTCGGCGCGGTGCTGGAGCCCGCGCGGGAGGTCGGCGGCGATCTTTACGGAGTGTGTGCGGCGGCCGACGACCGCTTGGTGGTTTTCCTCGGCGACGTGTCGGGCAAGGGCATTCCCGCGTCGATGTTCATGGTGCGGGCGATCAGCCTAGCCCGCTTGTTAGCGCGCGACATCGTGGAACCGGAGCTCATTCTCGCCCGGCTCAATGACGAACTGTCAGAGGACAATCCGTCGTTCATGTTCGTGACTTTTATTTGTGCGGTGTTCGATCCCGGCACGGGAAAACTCACCATCGCCAACGGCGGCCACTGCCGCCCGGTGCTGATCCGCGCGGGGGAACCGCCGTGCTGGGCGGTGAAAAATTTGGGCACAGCCCTGGGCTTCGATGCGGGGATGGAATTCGAGCGCACGGAATTGACGCTGCGCCCGGGTGACTCACTCGTTTTCTATACCGACGGTGTCAGCGAGGCGTTCAACCGCGCGGACGAGTGTTATGGCGACGAGCGCCTCATCGCCGACACCACCGCACTGGCCGGACACGCGCCGCGGGATCTAACCGCCGCCTTGCTTGCAAGGGTCCACGCCTTCGCCGACAGCGCGCCGCAGTCGGATGACATCGCTATTCTCACCCTTAAAGTCCAAGTAAAGGAGGCCCGTCCGTGACACTGGAACTCCAAGGCACGCCCGAGGAGGTCATGCGCGCGGTGGAGGCGCTGGAGGCGTTTGGCGAGGAACGGGAAATCCCGGCGAAAATCCTCTTCGGCCTGACGCTTGCGCTCGAGGAGTGCGGCAGCAACATCGTCAACCACGCGCTGCACCGCGATCCGGCCCGGACCTTCCGGGTGACCTTCATTCACACCGGCGGCGAGATCATCATCGAGCTGCGTGATTCCGGCGTCGAGTTCGACCCCACGCTGGCTCCACCGGGCGACGGCATCGCGGACGACGACGAACCGCCCGGCGGCTGGGGGATCTTTCTGGTGAGGAAATACACCGACGAGATGCATCACACCCGGGAAGGCGGCGAGAACGTCCTGCGCCTCGTCAAGAAGCTCGCCTGAAATGCTCTTGCCCTCTGAAAACGACTCTCTAGCGTCAGCAGTAAACCAACCGAATTAGAAAATCATCATGCCACTCGAAATCCAAATCCTCCAAAACCTGAGTTCCCAACACCGGGGAGAACTCACCGTGAAACTCATCGGCAGCCTGGACACCGCCACCGCGCCGGAGCTGGAGCGCGAGATCGGCCCGGTGATGGCCCGCTGCGGCAAGGACCTCATGTTCGACCTCGCCGGCCTGAAGTTCATCAGCAGCGCCGGCCTGCGCGTGTTTTCCATCGTCCGCAAGCAGCTCAAGGAGCGCGGCGGTCAGGCTTCTTTCATCAACATGCAGCCGCAAATCACCGAGGTTTTTGAAATCATCAAGGCGCTTCCCGGCGTAGGTGTTTTCGCCAACGAGGCCGAGTTCGACGCCTATCTGGCAGCTCGGCAGAAGATGATCGAGGAAAACCAATAATCCCACCCGCCCTATGAAACAAAAACTCACCACCGTGGCCCTCGCGGCCCTGTTCACCACATCCTCATTCGCCCAAACCGCTTCGGCGCCGGCCATCGACATGGAGGCCCGCAAGGCGTCCGTGGTCAATCTGGCAGCTCAAATCGAGCAACGCGAGGCACGCCTGGCAGAGGTCAGGACCGACATCAAAACCCTCGACGCCCGCATCGAGAAACGCATCGACTCGGTGGTCAAGCTGCTGACCGATCTGCGCGATTCCCAGGACTCGAAAACCAGGATTTCCCGGAGCAAACAGGACGCTATCCAAGGCCTCCGACGCGCCATCGATGCTTATGCGAACAAGCGCAAGGAAATCGCCGAGCGCGTGAAAGCGGGGGATGAGAACGCGTTGGGCGATCTCGGGAAATTCGATGAGCGCATCGCCACCCGGGTGGCTCAAATTGTGGATCTCAGCAAATCCTTCCCCGCTCACGAGGACGTGAAGAAGTATGAGTCCGACGGCGGCAGCGATTATTGGCGCGGCTACTACCACGAAGACACCCGCGTCAGCGAGGAGTGGAAACAAAGCCGCAGGGACCAGGTCCAAACCAAGAAAACGCGGGATGAAGTGAACACCGCGATCAAGGAAGGCATCGCCCGCCTCGACCAGCGCCGCCGGTCGTTGCAGGACATGCTGGACAACCGCAACCCCTCTGAATCCGCACGCAAGCTCTATACCCAGGAGCTCGGCCAGATCGACGCGCAAACGGAAAGCCTTAACGCCCAGCTTGGCGAAATGGCCATGGCCACCGGCGGAGCCACCCGCGAGCCGAGCCTGGATGAAGCCATCGACATCGGCCAGTTGCTAGACGACGCCCGCAAGGATCTGCGGGGTGATGTCGGCAGTCTTTTCCGCCTCTACGACCAATTCGACAAGGAGCGCTCCCGCATCAGCGAAATGAAGGAGAACCTGGCGGCCCGCAAGGAGTGGCTGGAGAAGAACACACCGGCGGCGAACTGACTCACGGGGATTTCTTCCAGGCATCGAGGCGCTTCACGAGCGCCTCGGCGGTGGTGGCGCTGGTGATGCCGTCCGCCACGGTCTTTTTCCTCCCCACCACGTCTTCGAGGCGGACTCGATAGAAGTTCACGTTGTTCGAACTCATGTTCGTGTCGTGGCTGAAGCCGGTGATCCGGGATTTTCCGACGACCCGCTCGCGGCTTGCGGGGCCGAGTTGGTAACGCAGCCGCAGACGATCGCGGGTGAAGGTGACGGTGCGTTTGTAGAGGAGCTGCCAGCAAATCGCGAGCCAGATCATGCCGGCGCTGAGCGGCCAGACGATTTGAAAAACCAGGGGCGCGTTCTGTTTGACGAGAAAGACCGCCGCCGTCGTCCAGACCAGGTTGAAGAGGAATAAAAAGACGATCAGCGGGCGATGCTGCGCCGGGGGGCGAGTGATCGATAAGGGCATGCCCGCGCCGTCGAATTCCGCCCGGATCCGCTGTTCGGCGAGTAGCGCCGGGAGATCGCTTGCGACCGCGTCTGACATGGAAGGACCCGCTGCTTGTGTCATCAGTATAGGTGATTTTCCGGTGCGGAAGACCGGAACTTCGAATACCGAATGGACCGCCGTGCCGTGGACTTTAAGTTCGAGTTTCCAGACATGCTCTGTTGACGGGTCCCCGCCGGTACCGCTCTCCGGCGCGTCTGCGGGAAGCGCGAAACCCACCGGCAGGCGGAAGCCGGTGAAGTCCCGTGTGATCCGGTCCTGCGGCACAATTTCCTGGTGGCTCCAGAGTTTCTCCGTGGTGGTAGTGCTCCCGTCTCCCGATCTCCGGGTGATCCGCTTCTCGCAAACAAGGCTGACTTCCAGCGCACCGCGCGGTGGCGGCGGCTTGGCGAGCAAAACATGACCGCGCAGCAGGCCTCCCGGCCATGCGGGTGATTCCTGGAGTTCGAGGCGTGTTTTGCCAACCGCGGTCCGATGGCGCAGGCGTTTGAGCGTGTACCACGCCGGCACACACCAGATCGCCACGAAAATCAACAAAAGCCAAGCCAAGTGATCCGTTTGGAAAGCTCCCGTCAACGCCGTGGCCACGATCAGCGGCGCGATGACAAGCGCGGCCCAGATCGTGTAGGGAACCAGAATCCGGGTGCCGGTCGCGGCGCTCTCGGGGATGGTGGGCTCCGTCCAGTTCAATTTGCATTTCCACGGTTCTCCGGGATGGCGCGCTTCAAGTGCCGACTCCCGCCTTGCGGTCCGGATGCCGACGAGACTGCCGACCACCAGTCCGGCGCCGACAACGGGAAATGTGAGTGCGAAGACCGCCATAAAAGCCTGCATCTGCCAGCGCAACGTCCGATAGATCACGGACTCCGCCGGATTTTCCGGGTTCACATAACAGCGGAACGGCTGCCGCTCGTCGCGCTGCGGGTCGCGCCCGGCACCTGCGGGTTTCACGTTCGTGTAGCGGGAAAGCTCGCGGTACGCCTGCTGCTGGAAGTCACCGATGTTGTCCGAGCCGCCGTGCAGCGCCACCCGGTCCCCATGATAGACGCGCCCCCGGATTTCGTAATGATAGGTCGCGAGGGCTTTGTGGGTGTCGCTGTCGCTGCCCGGGTTTCTTTTCAGCTCCACCGACTCGATCCAGCAGGGGACTTCCTCCCAGGACCGCGCGGCCCACCACTTGGCATAGCCGTGGAAATACAGTCCGCTCATGACAAGCCCGGCTGCTAGAAATGGCAGCCCGAAGAGGGCGAGGCAGCCGCCGGAGAGTGATTTCGAGGATTTGGGCGTGGCCATGGCGGTTGTCGGATGGCTTTTCCATAGCCGCTTCCGCCGGGAAGGTCCACTCCCGGGAAATCCCGCCACCACGCTATTCCGTCTTAGCGACGACTCCGCTGTTGCCGATGGGAGCCCCTTGAGCGGACTTTCAGTTCCGTGGTTTCACCGCAGTTGGGGCAGCAGAAGTATCTTCTTAAAATGGCGGAGCAGGCGACGCGGAGACCGTAACTGCCGAACAAGGGCTTGGCCTTCCGGTTTTTGGAGACACCGCCCTGCGAGATCGCCTGACCGAGGCAGAGCGGGCAGCGGGCCTGAGTGGAGAGCGGCCAATGAATGATGACGGCCGCCACTGTCGCGATGTTGAGACCGAGGAGAAGGTCTTTGAATTTCGTGTCGTCGGAAAGCAGCGTGTAAATGAGAAGGCCGAGCGTGGCGGGCACTAACAGCCAAAGCAGGACCAGCAGCCAGGAGGCGAGTTTGAAGCGGAGGACAGCGGCGCGGGAAAAGAATTGATGCATGTTTCTCCCCGCGGGTTCAGGCGTCCTGGTCGGACCAAAATGGAACGGCGTCGCCGTCGGCTAACAGACGAGCCGCCAGCGCGGCGGTGGATTCGGATGGAAAGCCGGTGGCGAACTTCCGATCCGTGGTCCAGGCGTCTTCACCGTGATGGGTGGCGCACCAGATCCGGGTTCCTCCGGGGTAGCGGATTCCTGCGATCCAACGGGCCGGCGTCTTTTCCGGAGCGGCGGATGCCTGCCCGGGAAGGACCTCTGGCTTGTTAGGCGGAATGGATGCCACGCTGGTCGTTGTAGATCGGTTGAATTTGAGGTTAGCAGATGTCAGACCAAGGTCACCGGTCGCAAACACAGGAATCACATCGCGGGAGTGTTCGGTTGAAAAACGGGGGGATTTGGAGTTCGAGGGATGGCGGGGGGAAGGGGTTGACGCCCCCCTCCCCCCGTCATTTGCAATACACACCAAGAAATCTGTCCTTGGAAACAGCCGCAGGCTACGGGTAACACGCCCGCTTGGTAAGTTGGACCTTGGTATAATGGAAGGTCCTGCGGGAGGAAAATACTAGCGCTCCATCGCAGCGAGGGTGGCGATTCTGGCAAGTTCGGCCGGATTTCCGGCGTTGAGCTTCTGCATGGCGCGGCTGCGATGGACCTTCACGGTGACCAGGGCCAGGTTGAGCTGGTCGGCGATTTCCTTGTTGAGGAGGCCGCTGGTGACCAAACCGACGATTTCGCGCTCGCGTTGGGTGAGCGTGGCCATCCGGGCACGGGCGTCGGCGACTTGATCGTGATTCCGCAGCCGCTCGCCCGCACGCTCCAAGGCACCCTCCACCGCTTTGATGAGCTCCACGGGATCGAAGGGCTTGGCGAGGAACCCGTCAGCACCCGCCCGCATGGCGCTGACGACGGAGTGGACATTCCAATGGGCCGTGAGGAAAATGGTGGGGAGATCCCAGCCGCGTTCCAACATTTGTTGGTGGACCTGCACTCCGGTGACGCCGTTACCCAGCTGATGGTCCAGGAGCAGGCAGGCCGTTCCCTGCGGCGGGCCGGCGTCGAACAAGCCATCCGGCTCCGAGTGGGAACGGACTTTGTAGCCGTTTGCCGAAAGCAGTTTTTCCAAGCTGCTACGGATGGACAGGTCGTCGTCCAACAGCAAGACTGTTTGATTTTCGGGAGTCACTTCAGGTGGTTGATGATCGATTCTCGGGGGAGCGGGGGAGTGCGTCTAACCTATGGAGGCGCGGGAGCGGGTGTCCATGACAGGGGTGTTATACTTTGGTATAACGGCGCTCGGAATCGAGCGGAAGAACGACGCGGAATGTCGCGCCGACGCCGTCGGAATTGTTGGATCCCTCGATGCTTCCTCCGTGAGCCTTAACGATGGTCCGGCTGAGGCGGAGGCCGATGCCGAAGCCATCCGGCTTGGTGGTGAAGAAGGGCGAATACAAGTGATCCATGACGGTGGGTGGGATGCCGGTGCCTGAATCCCGGACGGACAACTCAAGCTGCCGGTGGCCGAACGCCCGGGTCCGGATCCGGACCGCGCGCCGCTCCGGCGGGCAGTCCGCGCAGGCGTCCAGCGCGTTGCGAACGAGGTTGATGACCACTTGGCTCAACTGCACGGTGTCCGCCAGCAGCAGCGGCAGCCCGGGGGCCATGTCGATGGTTAGGTGGAACCGCAGGCTGGCGGCCTCCGCCCGCATCAGTTGGAGGGCGTCGGAAACCATCCCGTTGAAGTTAACGGGCACGCGGTTGGGCTGTTCGGGATCGGCGAGAGCCCGCAGATGGATCACCGAGTCTCTCATCCGCGCCACATGGAGTGCGGTTTCCTCGATCAGTTGAAGAGTTTCCCGATTCGTGACTTCGCCGGATTTGCACCTGACGACGGCGGCGGCAAGGCTCGCGCCGATCGCGGAGAGCGGCTGGCCGATTTGATGGATGATGCCCGCGCTGACCTCGCTGACGAGGGCGAGTCGCAACGCCTGGTCGAGCTCGGCTTTTTGCGCCTCGATCCGGGCCTCGGCGAGTTTTTTCGAAGTGAGGTCCCTCAGCGCGGTGACCCGCGCTTCCTTCCCCTGCCAGATCATCATCCGGCCATGCGCCTCCATCGGCACCTTGGTCCCGTCCAGCCGCAGGCCGGTGTATTCGTAGGGCGCTTCAAAGCCTTCGGAAAGCCGCTTCAGGACGAGTGCGCGGGATTCCGGGGCGATGAAGTCGGTGACCGGGCGGCCGATCATCCCGGGAAAGTCGCTGCCTAACATCGCCGCGATCTGCGGATTACCATCGATGACGACGCCATTTTCACTGATGACGACGCCCTCGAAGGTCGCATCGACCAGCTGGCGGAAACGGTCTTCGCTTTGTTTCAGCTCGGCGGTGCGCACGGCCACCCGGCGTTCGAGCGTTTGATTCCAGCCGCGCATCGCTTCTTCCGCGTCTTTGCGGCCGGTGATGTCCTTGACGGTGGCGGCGTAGCTGATGGGGACGCCGTTCTGGTTGAGCACGGGGAACGCGCTGACGATGACCGGAAAGCGCTGCCCGGTCTTGCGCATGAAGGTCAGTTCGGAGGTGGAGCCGTTTTGATTCAAGGTCTCGTCCAGGGCATCCTGAATGCGGGCATACTCCTCTGGCGGCCAGTATGGATGCGGGGGGGCCGCGCCGACGAGTTCATCCCTGGAAAATCCCGTCATCTGACAAAAGGCCGGGTTGGCGTCCACGGCCACGCCATCCACGTTCAGCACTGAGAATCCGTCCTGCATGGACCGCATCAGGTTGGTGGCGAAGTCAACGGACGCGTTGAGGGTTTTCTGTGAATGCTTGCGCCGCGTGATGTCGAGATTGATGCCGCTCATCCGCAGGGCGTGTCCCGCCTCGTCGCGTTCGATGCTGCCGATTCCGGCGATCCAACGTTCACCCCGGGTCGGGTGGTCGATCCGGAACTCCTGGCTCCAGATGTCCCCGCCGCCGGGGCGAACCATCTGATGGAAATTTTCCAGAAAGACTTCAAGACCATCCGGATGCAGTCTTGCCTGGGCGTCCGCGAACGAGACGGGAATGTCATTCTCAAACCCAAACAGCGCCCGGCTGCGATTGTCCCATTCCAGGGTTTCGCCGCCGATCGTCAACGCCCACGTGCCAGCCTGTGAGGCGGCGAGTGCCATCTCCAGACGGCGGGATTCCTCCCGGAGTGCCGCGTTCGCCGCCTCCAGCTCGGTCGTCCGCTCGGCCACGCGCAATTCAAGCTGGTCATGCGCTTCCCGCAGGGCCTTTTCCGTCCGCTTCTGAACGGTGATGTCCCGCACGATGCCATACAGCCGCCCGTCTTCGCCATGGGAGGTGGCCTGGGAGGCGACCCAGTGCTCGCCATCCGCTTTCACGGTGGTGCGGTATTCGCAGGAAAACGATCCACCATGGACCATCACCCGCTCCAGCACCGCCGCCACCTCCGGGCGGTCTTCGGGATGAATCGCGGCCAGCGCGAGATCGGTGTTCATCGGCGCATCCGCAGGGATGCCGTGCAGTTCCCGGGCCCTTGGCGAGGCATTGAAGAATCCGGCGGTAGGATCCGACGACCACGTGCCAAGCTCCGCGCCTTCCACCGCCAGCCGCAGCTCGCGCTTGGCGGCCTTTCCGGTGGATCGGGCGCGGGCCAGACCGATCGCCGTTTCCGTCTGGGCGGCGAGGCTTTCAAGCACCACCCGCGAGTTGTTCCCGATCTGCGGGTGATGATTCGAGAACACCCCGAGCATGGCGACACTCCGGCCACGCTCGCACAACGGGATCACGGCCAAGGCGGAGATGTTTTCGGCAATCATGGCGGAGGCGATCCCGGGCGGAGCGTCCATATCCGGATCGCCACCCGTGCTTCCCACCCCCAGGAACCGCGGGCCGGTTCCACTCCCCGCATCACCGGCTACGCTTTCGACCAATCGCTCCGCCCTCCCCTGATAGGCGATCCGCCTCGGAACTTCGTCACCATCATCCCGCAGATAGACTCCGCCGCCGTCGAACTCCGGAAGCAACAGCACCGCCGCCAACAGGATTTCAAGGGCTTCCTCCAGGCTGCTGCTGTGGAGCAGGGCGATGGAAAAATCCCGCTGGACCGCCAACAGATGCGTGGCGGAGCCTTCGCACGGCACCGGTGGAACCCGCTCGGCCATCCCCGACCCATTGTCTCCCGCCAGACTGCCGGCTGCGGGCAAGAGTTGGAAATTTTCCTGTTTCATGGAATATCAGTTATCTATCACGGAAGGTGGGGTTTTACGGAGCGAGGACAAGTTTAAAAATTGATAGATGATGATCCGGCGGTGGTTTTTCCCACGGTCCGGGCGATTGACGGGCCAGGCCTGCAAACTTGCATTTTATTGCGGGAGATCCATCATCCGGCGCTGAACAGATTCCGGTCGTGACGCCCTACTTTCATCGAATTTGCCCGCTCTTGATCGCTGCCGGGATGCTGGTCTCTTGTGACACCCCGCAAAAGCGCGCCCTGCGGGAATTGACCGGCGCCGGGATCGAGCCGTCCGGGCGCGCCTTGATCGAGGCGGCGACCAACCGGGATTCCCGCCAGGTCGGCTGGCTGCTCGACGTCGGGGTTTATGCGGAACAACAGGATTCCCAAGGGCGCACACCGCTGCGGATCGCCCTTGAAAACGGCGATATTTCTTCGGTCTTCAGGCTGTTGGACGCCCGTGCCAACGTCAACACCACCACCCCGGATCACGTCAGCATCCTCGGCCTCGCCGTCGAGCGCGGCGAAACGGCCATCGTGGAAAAACTCCTGGCCGCCGGGGCCCGCACGGACGGACGGATGCCGGACGGAGAGAAAATCCTGCCGTGGGCGATCCGCAAGGGCCGCCTCACCTTCGTGCGGGCGATGATGAAATCCGGGGCCGACCCCCACCTCAAGGACCGCATGGGAAATCCGCTGCTGCACGTCGCCATGGAGTCCGGACGGCGCGACCTGGTGGACGCCCTCATCGACCTCGGCGCGGATCCCGCCGCCACCAACGGTGCCGGGGAGACCACCTTGGAAATCGCCTTCCGCCGCGGCTGGATCGACTCCATCCCCAAGCTTGCCGCCGCCGGGGCGGATGCCAACGCCGCCGGCATCGACGGACTTACCTTGCTGGACCGGGCCGTCGCCGCCCGCGATCAGGACCGGATCCGGCTCCTGCTCAGAATCGGGGCGGACCCCAACCGCCGCTCGCATTCCGCCGGGACACCCACGCCGCTGGAGCGGGTTTTCGGCAATGGCGATCTGTCACTGTTCCAGCTTTTCCTCAACCATGGCGCGAAGCCACCGGAGGGAAATTGGGACAAATGGCTCCGCAGGGCCTATGAAAACCGCGATCACGAGGGTGCCCGTTTGTTACTGCGGCACGGCGCGCGTGCTACCATTCCCGGTCCGGACGGGCGGCTCCTGATCGAGACGGCGGCCCTCGAGCACGAAGGGGATTTTGTCAAAATGCTCATGGATTACGGAAATCCCGCCGGGAACTCGCTCGTCCAGGCCATCGGGCGCGGCGACCGGGACACCGTCAGCCTGCTCCTCTCCTGCGGACTCCCGGTGAATGTCACCCGGTTCCCCACGCGCGAGACGCTGCTGAGTCTCGCCATCCGCAGCAGGCAGGATCAGGTGGCCTCACTGCTTGTCGAAAGCGGCGCCGACATCCATCTCCGCGTGCCCGAGGGTCAGCCGCCGCTGCACTTCGCCATCGCCACCGGCTGCCACCGCACCGTGAAGGCGCTGCTCAGTGCCGGAGCCGATCCCAACACGCCCTTCATCCTCCCGGTCTCGCCGGAGTTCATCCAACTCATCCGCCCCGGGGCCATGCGCTCGGTGTTACGCTTCGATCAGAACTTCACGCCGCTGATGCTCGCCGCCGATTCCGGAGTTATACAAACCACCCGGTATCTGATCAAGGCGGGAGCGAAGAAGAACGTCCGGACCCAGTCCTACAGCCTGTGGCCGCTCAATTTCGCCTCCCGCCGCAGCGACGTGAAAATGATGCGGTTGATCCTGGGCAAGGACCCACTGCGCGAGGAGCGCCACATCGAGATCCGCCTGGGCGAGCAGCGCGCCCGGCTCTTCGACGCCACGGGCAACGAGCTTTTCACCACCAAGGTTTCCACCGGTCGCCCCGGTTTCTCGACACCCACCGGCGAGTTCGTCATCACGGACAAGAGCCGGGATTGGACCTCCACCATCTATCACGCCAGCATGCCGTATTTCCAACGGCTAAGTTGCAGCGACTTCGGCCTGCATCAGGGGAACGTGCCCGGCTATCCGGCGTCCCACGGCTGCATCCGCGTGCCCGAGGGAAACGCCGCCAAGCTCTTCGCCATGACCGAAGCCGGCGACCGGGTGCGGATCCTGCCGTGACGCGCTACTGCGGCCGCTCGTGGAGCCGGCCCATGCGGTAGGCCTCGATGAGCTGGAGTAGCAGGTCGATGATCGAGTCGATTTCACGTCCCTGCTCGGTATCGCCGACCTTGCGGGGTTGCTCGTAGCGGCGGAGGGTGGTCATTTTCGGGATGATGTCGATACCTTCTCTAACGGCGTTTTCCGGATCGGGGAAGGTGTGGTGTTCGGCCAGCGTCTCACCTTCGGGACCGAGGATGAGCGTGTAACCGCGGTCGCCGTAGGCTTCGGAAAACGCGCCGTCGATGGTGACGGCGTTGCCGCCACGCTTGAGCGTAAAATGGGGTCAGCGTGATTTGGTACCAGTGTGCAAATCTTGACAAAATTCCTTCACATCGTCGAGTTCCAAGCCTCCTTGAGGAAGACCTGCATTTCGGGAGACAGCTTGGATTGGGTTCTTACTCGATCGAACCGGCGCAGTTGCTGGCTCACGTTCGCCGCGCTGCGCATCGATAGTTTTCCCGCGATCCATTCCTGCGAAACCGTCGTCCGTTTCCAGATCAGCTCCGCCAGCGCCAGTTTGCGCGGATCCGATCCTTTCAGGCCTGGCAGATCTTTCGCCACGAGACCCGCCGCTTTCAGACCCGCCGCAAGCCAGTGCTCCGCCTGTTCCTGGCTGTGCGCCGCGACCTGCGGTGTTTTTCGATAGGCTCGCGAGGATCTCTGCCGCTCTTTCATCAGCTTTTCCGAGAGCTTGTGAAGTTTCCCGGCAAACTCCTGGCTTCCCCAATACCAACCGCGCCGCAAATGGCTGCAGCGGGCATCCACATCCTCCGGCAAGACCGGCATCCCGCATTTTTTGATTTCTTCCTCCACCGCGCGACGATCCAAGCGCTCCACCAAACGCCTTCGCCCGGCCACCGTGTCTGGAAGATCGAAGCGTTGCAGCCCCTCCTCGGCGGCCAACCACTTCGGACGCCTTCCCGGCGGCACGGCCCAGCCACCGGCCACGCTGCTCCATGGATAGTCCAAAACACTTTGCCCCTTCCCCGGCAGCACCAGGCGCGCACGGACCGGATTGAGCTGAATATAGTCGGCGAGCGTCCGGTAGTTTTTTCCCCGTCTGCGAGAGAAGCGGGGACAAGGGTATTCCCACAAGTCGAAGACTGCAGGATCAAGGAAGGGCGGACAGATTCCGCCGCTCCTTGGAAACATCAGGCGAGGAGCAGCCCGGGCGGCAGGGACTCGCCGTAGAGGCTGGTTTGGTCGGCGCGTTCGAGGGGGATGAATTGCTCGATGCGGGAGATTTTGAAGGGCGGGACTCCGGCGGCTTCCAACTTGCGGGCGATTTCCTTGCGCAGCGGTTTGGGGAGGTCGTGGGTGCGGTGGTCGGTGACGCGGGCGGCGCGGAGGAAGAGCTCGGCGAGTTCGGGGGTGGATTTCCAGTCGAGGTCCTGGAGGGCTTCGAAGGCGGTGGCGACGAGGTCGGGGGGGACGACGGCTTCGGGGCCGGCGTAAAGCGGGGTGCGGTTGAGGAGGAGGCCGAGGGAGACGAAATAGGGGGCGGCGTAGGCCGCGCTGGCGGATTTGGCGAGGAAGAGGTGGATGAGCTCGGCCTTGGTGGCAGGGTCGATGCGTTCGAGGGAACCGGCGAGGCGGATGAGCTCGGCGGGCGGGTTTTTCTGCTGGCGGAGTTTGGGGAGCTCGGAATCGATGAGGGATTGCTGGCGCTGGCGGTCGAGGCCGCCGGCGAGGCGGCGCCAGAGGATGTATTCCTGGAGCTGGATTTGTTTGCCGGGGTGGGCGAGGCCGGCGGTGTGGAGGTTCCAGAGATCGTCGATGCGGGCGGGATCGAGCTCGGCGCCGAAGCCGGGGCGGAGCAGGAAGCCGGCGAGGATGAGGAGGGTTTCCTCGTGCTCGACGGAATTGACGCGGCAAGGGATGCAGCGCTTGAGGGTGGTCCAAAGGGTGCGGATGAGCATGAGGTTCCACTCGTTTTTGGGGGAACCGAGGATGGTTTCGAGGCTCTTGAGGAGGCGGGCGGCGGTGAGGGGATCGGCGGGATCGAGGTGGGCGCTGAATTGGGTGACGATGCGTTGTTTGGCGGCGGCGAGGGTTTCCTCGGGGATGCCGGGGTCGGTTTCGGCGAGGGCCGGGGTGTCGTCGGCGCGGAGATTGAAGGCGAGTGGCCAGACTTGGTCGATGGCGGGATCGGCGCTGACGCATTCGAGGTGGAGCAGGCCGAGTTCGGTGAGCTGGGTGGTGAGTTTGACCGGGAGGCGGTCGGCGGTGGTGGATTTTTCTGAGAGGCGGGCGGTGGTTTGGAGGGGCGGGAGCTTGTGGAAATCGGCGGGTTTGAGGGGGACGAGGGCTCCGGCCTGGTCTTTGTCGTGGCGGGTTGAATACCAGGTTTGGAAGCGGACGGGGCGGTTGAGGCGGAGTTCGAGGCCGGGGTGGGTGATTTGGAATTTCACCTCGGGCTCGGCTCCGCGGGGGAGGATGCAGACGAGGGAGGGTTTTTCTTTACCGGCTTGGTGGACTTCGAGGTAGATGGAGCGGGCGGCTCCGGCTTGGATGCGGGCGCTGCAGTGGTGGAGGATGCCGCCGAATTTCGCGGCTCCGCGGGCGACGGCCAGGTCGGGTTCGGGGTTTTCGAGGACGTGGGGGTGGCTGTTTTGCCAGGTGCCGATTTGGTGCTGGATGCGGTTGCGGAGGGTTTCCGGGTAGAGCGAGCCGCCGTTGAACAGGATGGCGTCGGCAGGCGGAAGGTCGCGGAGGAAGTTGGCGAGGTAGCGGGTAACGGCGCTGTCGGCGGCGTAGGGAAGGCCCCATTCCTTGAGGGCGGTGTCGGCCTCGACCGGGCGGGCGTCGGCGGGGACTTCGGGGTAGAAGCCGTCGAGGAGGATGGCGGTGATTTCCTGGCGGGCGATGCGTGCGGAAAGCGTGCCGGCGAAGAGGCTGGAGCCACGGCCGGGGAGGGAAACGGGGAATTCCTCGGCGGGATCGCCGTCGGTGGCGAGGCAGCGTTCTTTCAGATCGCGGCAACGGGCGACGAGGTCCTGCCATTGGCTGCCAGCCAACGTTTCGCCTTTGCCGGCGAAGCGGGGTTCGAGGGCGTGGGCGATGGCGAGATCGATGTTGTCGCCGCCGAGCAGGAGGTGATCGCTGACGGCGACGCGGCGGATGGCGGGGAGCGGAGAGCCGGATTGGCGGGTGATTTCGAAGAGGGAGAAATCGGAAGTGCCGCCGCCGATGTCGATGACGAGCACGTTGCCGCCGTTTTCGGGGAGCTGGGACCAGAGGGCGGCGGGGTCGGCGTGGGCTTCGAGCCAGCGGTAAAAGGCGGCTTGGGGTTCTTCGAGGAGGCGGACGTTTTT
>JBIHZT010000252.1:0-5879 GCA_044240265.1 Luteolibacter sp.
TCGCAAGATCCACAACCGCATCCGCCGGAAAGTCTCCGGCACTGCCGAACGTCCACGTCTGGCCGTTCACTACTCGAACCAACACATCTACGCCCAAATCATCGACGACGCGGCCGGCAAGACTTTGATCTCCGCCTCCACGCTCGACAAGTCTTTCGAAAACGGCTCCTCGAACATCGAGAGCTCGCAGAAAGTCGGCCAGCTCCTCGCCGAGCGCGCCAAGGGTTCCAACATCAGCGCCGTCGTCTTCGACCGCGGCGGTCACCTCTATCATGGTAAGGTCAAAGCACTCGCCGACGCGGCGCGTGAAGCCGGACTCCAATTCTAACGCTCTGACCTGACAAACATCATGGTAACAATTCCAGAAAACGAAACACCGGCCGCAGCGCCGGCAGAGGCCAAGCCAGTGCTCGGTCCGATCGCAGGCTCCGCACCTTCCCAAGGAGGCTATCAGGGTAACCGCGGCCAGGGCGGCGGTTATCAAGGCGGCGGTGGTGGCGGTGGCTACCAAGGCGGTGGCCAGGGCGGTCGCGGTCGCGGCGGTCCACGTCGTGAAGAGCGTGCTGCTCCAACCGACGCTGAAGGCAACGAGCTTTCCGAGAAGGTCGTCTTCATCAACCGCTGCGCCAAGGTCGTCAAGGGCGGTCGTCGCTTCAGTTTCTCCGCTCTCGTCGTCACCGGCAACAAACTGGGCAAGGTTGGTCTCGGCTACGGCAAGGCGAACGAAGTGGCGGATGCCATCAAGAAGGCCAGTGAGGGTGCCCGCAAGGTGCTCGTCTCCATGAGCATCGTCGATGGCACCATCCCTCACGAAATCTACGCCGAATTCGGTGGTGGCAAGGTGCTCCTCAAGCCCGCATCGCCGGGAACAGGCATCATCGCCGGTGGCGGGGTGCGCGCCGTTTGCGAAGCTGTTGGCATCCGTGACGTCCTTGCGAAGTCGATGGGTTCCTCCAATCACGCCAACGTGGTGAAAGCCACGCTCAAGGCTCTCTCCCAACTCCGCACCCGTGACCAGGTTCTCGGTGGCCGCGGCAAGAAAAAGCGGGAGAAGGCAATCTAATGAGATCGGGCGGATCCGTCTGATTTGACGGATCCGGTAGATCTCTTCCCATCCAACAACTCTTCTAATACCATGGAACTTCATTCATTCAGCCCGAATCCCGGCTCTAAGCACAAGGTCAAGCGCCTTGGTTGCGGCGAGAGCTCCGGTCACGGCAAAACATCCTGCAAAGGCAACAAGGGCCAGAAGGCCCGCTCCGGTTCCGGCACCCGTGTCGGATTCGAAGGCGGCCAGATGCCCCTCCACCGTCGTCTGCCGAAGCGTGGCTTCAACAACTACGACTTCCGCGATAAAGTTGCCGTCTTCAATGTCGGTGAACTCGACGATTTGTTCGACGCAGGCACCACTATCGACGAGGCCGCCCTCAAGGGCCAGGGTCTCGTCAACGGCACCTACGACAAGATCAAGGTCCTCGGCGTGGGCGAAGTCACCAAGGCGTTCCACCTCGTGGTGTTCAACGCCAGTGCTTCCGCTCGTGAAAAGATCGAAAAAGCGGGTGGCACGGTTACCGAGCCAACTGCTTGATCACTTCATTTGATCTCTGATTTCCGATGGGGAAGCGCACACGTGCTTCCTCATCGTTTTTATAACACTTAGCGTCATTTTCCTCACCCATCAGCCATGATTTCAGCGTTTACCAACACTTGGAAGATCCCCGAACTCCGGGACCGCATCCTTTTCACCCTCGCGCTCATCGTCATCATCCGTCTGGGCGTGCACATCACCCTTCCCGGTGTCGATGCCACGGTGATCAAGGCATGGCTGGACAGCCAGACGAAAGACCCTTCGACAGGTGGCGGGATTTCCGCGCTGCTCACGGTGTTCTCCGGTGGCGGACTCCAACAGGCGGGTATCTTCGCTCTCGGAATCATGCCGTATATCTCGGCTTCGATCATGGTGCAGTTGATGACGGCCGTGGTGCCGAAGCTCTCCCGCCTTGCGCGTGAGGACGGTGGCCGCCAGAAAATCACCCAGTACACCCGCTACATCACCATCGGCATCGCCCTGGTCCAAGGATTCTTCGTAGCCAAGTCGCTGACCAATCCGGGCAATATTCCCTACATGCAGGGGATTGAGAAATTCGGGAACCTGGTTCCTGATCCGTCGTTCATCTGGATGGCTTTGACCGTCACGACGATCGTCGCCGGAACCGTGCTGCTGATGTGGATCGGTGACCAGATCACGGAAAAGGGAATCGGCAACGGCACCTCCATCATCATCACGGTTAACATTATTTCCGCGCTGCCCGGCGCTTTGATCCAGGCTTGGAAGTACTTTGTTCCTTCCGATGGAACGGTGAACGCTTTCAACGCCATGTGGATGGTGGTCATGATCGCTCTCCTGCTTGTCGTCATCGCGGCGACCATCGCGATCACCCAGGCCCAGCGCCGGATCGCGGTGCAATACGCCAAGCGCGTCGTCGGTCGGAAACAGTTCGGCGGCCAAACCCAGTATCTGCCGCTCAAGGTCAATTATGCCGGCGTCATGCCGATCATTTTCGCCTCCGCCGTGTTGTCGCTGCCGCCGCTGATGTTGCAGTGGATTCCCGGAGTATCCGGCCAGCCATGGGCAGTGAAGCTCTATGGGCAGCTATCGCAAGGTGGCATCTGGTTCTACATCCTGGGTGGCATTGGTATCTTCCTCTTCTCGTATTTCTGGGTGGCCATGATGTTCCAGCCCTCGCAGATCGCCGAGGATCTCAAGCGCAACGGCGGCTACATCCCAGGCGTGCGTCCGGGCAAACCGACTGCGGATTTCCTCGATTTCACGATGACCCGCCTGACTTTCGCCGGTGCGTTCTTCATGGTGGCGATCTTCGTGCTGCCGGTGTTGACCGGCAAGCTGGTGGGGCTTCCTCCCGGATCGCTTGTCCTCCAGTTCTTCGGCGGCACTTCCTTGCTGATCATGGTCGGCGTGGTGCTGGACGTGATGCGTCAGGTCGAGACCCAGCTGCTTCAAAAGCACTATGACGGTTTCCTCCGCAAAGGAAAACTCAAGGGTCGTTATGACCGCCTCAGCCAAACCAGTGGAGCGGCTCCACGCTCGGCGATTCTCTATCTCTGGATCGTGATCGCGGTGCTGATCGTCATCGGCATCACGGCTTATATCTACAACAGCAGCCATTGACCACTTCCGCCGCCAGGCCGTTCCGGATTGTTCTGCTAGGGCCTCCCGCTTCCGGCAAGGGCACTCAGGGACGGAGGCTCGCGGAAGCTTTGGGTCTGGGGTATCTCAGCACCGGGGCCGTGCTTCGTGAGCATGTCGAAGTTGGAACGGATTTGGGAAAACAGGCGGAGCCCATTCTCGCCCGCGGGGAGTATCTGCCAGACGAGCTGATGTGTCCCATCATCGCCGACTGGCTTTCCCGCCAAACCGGCGGCTGGGTTCTGGACGGGTTTCCACGCAGCCTACCTCAAGCGGTTTTTTTGGAAGGCTGGCTTGCGCAGCGGGGTTGGAAAATCGACACCGCAGTTTCGTTGGAAGTTCCACTTTCCGATCTGGTCGCCCGGATTCGTGACCGGGTCGAGTGTCCGGAATGCCGCTGGTCCGGCAAGGCCCGGGAGCTTGAGGCCGATGAAAAATGTCCGCTTTGCATTACCCCTGCCAGCCGCCGGGCGGACGATAGTGAGGAGAATTTCCTCAGTCGGCATGCCGAGTTCGACCGGCTGACTCAGCCGGTCGTCGAACACTATCGTCGCTTGGGGCTGCTTTCTCCTTGCGATGCGACCGCCCCGCAGGATGAAGTGACGGCAAGCCTTCTCGACCTTTTCCCGGCTCCATCCGCTTGAAAATTCAGTTTCTCAATTTTTGTTTCAACATCGTGTCCCGCAGAACCCGTATTCCTATCAAGTCGCCGCGTGAAATCGAATTCATGCGCAAGGCCGGCACCATCGCCTCCACCATTTTACAGGCGCTTGCCAAAGAGGTGGTTCCCGGGCGGACAACGGGCGAGATCGACCAATTCGCCGCGGAGATGATGCGGGAGCATGACTGCAAGAGCGCGTTCCTCGGTTACCGCGGATTTCCCGGCTACACTTGCATTTCCGTCAATGAGGAGGTCGTTCATGGCATCGGCGGCCCGCGCAGGATCATGCCGGGTGACATCGTGAAGATCGACGTTGGTATCATGAAAAGCGGATTCATCGGTGACAACGCGACGACCGTAGCTGCCGGTGATATTCCCCTCGAAACGAAGCGCCTGCTCGCCGTCACCGAGCAGTCGTTGTTCGAGGCCATCAAGCATGCCCGCGCCGGGCGGAAACTCGCCGACCTCTGTGGCTCGGTGGAGGCGTTTGCGAAACCGCATGGATTCACGATTGTCCGCGAGTTCGTGGGGCATGGCGTGGGCCGCCGGTTGCATGAGGAGCCACAAGTTCCTAACTATCGCCCGCAAGGGAAGTCGCCCACGCTCGAGCCGGGCATGACCCTGGCGATCGAGCCGATGGTCAACGCCGGGGTTCCTTCTGTCAGAATCCTCGACGATGGCTGGACAGTCATCACCGAAGACCGGAAGCCTTCCGCCCACTTCGAGCACACCGTCCTGATCACTTCAGGTGATCCGGAGATTCTCACCTGGCGGCCCAGGGAGGCCTTGCCGGAGATGTTAGGGTTGCCTGCCTGGTGACATCCCCGGGAAAATTCCGGTTTCCCGATTCTTGGAATCGTGACAGGGTGGGGCGTGAATTCTTGCCTCCTAATCATTTTTTGTTTGTCGGTTCTCGCACGGGCAGACGGTCTTGAAGACCGGGCCGAGGCGGTAAAGACGCTCGACCGCATCGCCAGGCCGGTCATCGAGTCGCTTGCCGAGGGCAAGCTGAAGCAACGAATTCCGCTGGGTCCCGGTGAGGAATCGCGACGGAATGTCACCTGCCTCGAAGCCTTCGGCCGGACGCTGGCGGGCATTGCACCGTGGCTGGCGCTGGGTCCGGACGAGACTCCGGAGGGGCGGTTGCGCGCCCGCTACATCGATCTGTCATGCAAGGCGATGGTCCATGCCACCGATCCCAAGTCGCCGGACTTCATGAATTTTTCCAAAGGGGGCCAACCTTTGGTTGACGCCGCATTTCTATCGCTCGCCTTGCTCCGTGCACCCGATCAGCTTTGGAAACCGCTGGATGAATCCCAGCGGGCGAATGTTGTGGCGGCCTTGCAATCGACCCGCCCGATCAAGCCCGGCGAGAGCAACTGGCTGTTATTCTCCGCGCTCGTGGAGGCGGCGCTCTGGAAGTTCACCGGTGCCTGCGAAATCATGCCTATTGAATACGCGCTGAAAAAACACGGACAATGGTATGTCGGCGACGGCACTTATGGCGACGGCCCGGACTACCACTGGGACTATTACAACAGCTTCGTGATCCAGCCCGCGTTGATCGCGGTGCTCGAGGTTTGCCAGGAGAAAAAATCACCACTGGCCAGCCAGCTTCCGGCGGTGCTCGCGCGGGCGAAACGTTATGCGGAAGTCCAGGAGCGGCTGATTTCCCCGGAAGGCACGTTTCCCGTGATCGGCCGGTCGAGTGCGTATCGCTTCGGAGCGTTCCAGACGCTCTCCCTGATGGCACTCCGGCGCGAGCTCCCAAAAGGCGTCGAGCCTGCTGCGGTCCGCGGATGTCTTGGTGCCGTGGTCCGGCGGATGGTTGATGCGCCCGGCACCTTTGATGGTGACGGCTGGCTGCGTGTCGGTGTTGCCGGCTATCAACCCGCAGTCCGGGAATCCTATATCTCCACCGGCAGCCTCTATCTCTGCCTCACCGGTTTGCTTCATCTCGGACTGCCTGCGGACGATCCGTTCTGGACAGCACCCGCCAGGGACTGGACC
>JBIHZT010000253.1:0-5872 GCA_044240265.1 Luteolibacter sp.
GGAAAATATCATCGAGGTCAAGAGCGCGAATGGTGAAGTCACCTATCAAGAGGGTATCGACTACACGGTTGACATGTTGACCGGGGTTTTCGGCCTGTTGCCAGGCACAAGGATTCCCAGTAAAAATTATGGAGAGGTCTATCCTCCCGCGGGTTCCGCCTTGACCAACAAGATCGGTTATAAGCGCGGTGACGTGAACACCTTTCTGATTGTCAGCGAGGGTCGTTTTTTCCATGATTTGCAGGTGTCCGTGACGTACACCCACGCCGCAAACGCATGGAATGGAAGCATCCCAGGGCGGGCAGCAAGCAATCTGCCCAAGCTTATGGCGAAACTCCAAGCCAAGGCTCCCGTCACCATCTGCCAATCGGGTGACAGCATTTCATTCGGCGCGAACGCAAGCGGCATGATCAAAGCACCGCCGTTCCTGCCATCCTACGGGGAGTTGGTGGCGGTTGGCCTGGAAAAGAAATTCGGATCGAAAATCAATCTCCGGAATTTCGCCGTCGGCGGCTGGATATCACAACAAGGAGTTGCCGACGCCGGACCACTCGCAGCGGAAAAACCGGATTTGGTAATCATCGCCTACGGCATGAATGATTCCTCAGGTGTCAGCACCGCGACCTACATTGCAAACATCAACGCCATCATGAACAAGGTTTTGGAAAAGTCGCCGGATGCGGAGTTCATTCTGGTGGCATCGATGTTGCCAAATGCGGAATGGCATGCACCGAACATGGAAAACTTCACCAGCTACCGCAACGCGCTTGCCGCGGCATGCGGAACAGGTGTCGTCCTGGCGGATATGACCTCTGTTTGGGATGAGTTGCTCAAACGCAAGAGCTACCTCGACATCACTGGTAATGGCGTCAATCACCCGAACGATTTCGGTCATCGCTTGTATGGACAGGTCATCCTGCAACTTTTTTCCGAGGGAAATTGAAACTGTTATCCATTTTACCATGACTTTCTACGCGAAGCGTTCGGCGGCAACCAAGAGAATCCGGATGCTTGTGCGGAACATAAATTACTTTCAGGACATGGGAACCGTCGAGATTTCGCAAAACCAGACGCTTCCAGCGAGGTCGATGACCACCTAAGTGGTGAGTCTGGGCCGGACCCGGAGCGGAGCATCCCTTTCGACTCAGCGCCGGAAGCTGGAAGGAGGCTGGCCGTATTCCTGGTGGATCAAGCGGGACATCGTCTCCGGGGTCTTGAATCCGGAAACCTCGGCGATGTCCGACAGCTTGCGGTCGCTCTCCTTGATCAGGCGCAGGGCGTGGCGGAGCCGCCGTTCGACGATCTCCTGGTGGATCGAGCGGCCGATGTGCCGGAGAAAAGCATCGTGTAAGCGCCGTCCGGACATGGGAACTTTCGCGGCAATCTTTTCCTGCGTGAGGCCGGGATCGGTGAAATGTTCCGCGATGTGGCGCATGGCGGCGGCGACGTGTGGGTGCCTTGCGGCAATGATGTCGGTGGATTGGCGGGCATGCAGGCTGCCACGTGGAATGCGCAGCGGTTCCTGCGGCGGTGGTTCTCCATCCATCAGGCGCTGGAGCAGACTGGCCGCCTCGTATCCATGTTGGAAAGCATTGTTGCCGATGCTGCTGAGAGCCACCGGTCCCAACTCGCAGACCTCGCGGGAGTTGTCCACCCCGAGCAGGGCGATGTCATCGGGGATGGAAAGATTTGCCATTTCGCAGGCCTCGATGACCCACCGCGCCATATCATCCGCCGCCATCATCACCCCCACCGGGCCATCCATCCCGAGCGGCAGCTGCCGGACCAACCAGCCGGGATCGTTGCCAACCTTGCTTAGGTTCTTCGGGATCCGATGCAGGGAAAATCCAAGTCCGAGCTCCAGGGCGGCCTGCTTGAATCCCTCGTAGCGCTCCTCATGGAAGTGATTCCTGTCCTGCATCACGAAGCCCAGATGGCGGCATCCCAGCGAAGCCAGATGCTCGGCTCCCGTCCTGCCGATGCCCGGATTGTCCTGAAGCACACGCGGCAACCCGACCGTGGGATCGTTGCACGACAAATCGACAATCGCACGGTGCATGTGTGCCCGGATGAAGGAAGTGAGCTTCCGATTCCGGTTAGGAACATGCAGCATGGTGATGATGCCGTTGCCCTTCCACGAGTCCGGCAGCAGGCCGGTGTGGTAATAATGGGTGTCGAGAATCCAGTTGGCCTCGAATGCGAAACGGCAAATTCCATCCAGCATCCTCTCATCGCGGTAGCACGGCAAAAACAGCACCTGCCGCCGGCCACCCGCCAACGGGCGACCTTGAGATTGCGATGGTTTTCTGGCGGCGATGGGAGGCATCACGGCAAGCTCTGCCAGAAGGCCAGCGATGGCAAGCAAGAGCGGATCAGACGTCATGATCCGTCATGCCCCTGTCATGAAACGTCATGTGAATGGAGTTTTATCGGAGCTGGTTCCAATGAAGGATCACACCCAAGCGCCGAACGCGTGATGACGGCATGATTCAAAATCCCATTCTTCCAGGCTTTCACCCCGATCCATCCATTTGCCGGGTGGGCGACGATGTCTACCTCGCGACCTCGACTTTCGAGTGGTTTCCCGGGGTGGCTATCCACCACTCGCGCGATCTCGTCCACTGGCGCTTGCTCACCCATGCGCTACGCGAGACGCAGTTGCTCGACATGCGCGGCGTGCCGAGTTCGGGCGGCGTGTGGGCCCCGGCACTCACGCACCATGAAGGGTTGTTTTACCTTTGCTACACCGTCGTCCACCAGCATGAGGCGGCAACCAAGGACACGCCAAATTTCCTGATCACCGCGCCCTCGATCGAAGGACCGTGGTCCGATCCGGTGGCGGTAAATTCCTCGGGTTTCGACCCCTCGCTCTTTCACGACGACGATGGCCGCAAGTATTGGCTCAACATGGTGTGGGATCATCGACCGGGTCGGCACCCTTTCCACGGCATCGCGCTGCAGGAATATGATGTGGAAACCCAGCGTCTGATCGGCAAACCGGAGATCATTTTCCGTGGCAGCAGCATCCGCCTCACCGAAGGCCCGCACTTGTTCCGGCGGGATGGCTGGTATTACCTGCTCACCGCCGAGGGCGGCACCGGCTATGAACACGCGGTGACCCTCGCCCGCTCCCGCGAGCTGCGCGGACCCTACGAGGTCCACCCGCAAAACCCGGTTCTGACATCCGACGGTCACCCGGAGCTAACCTTACAAAAGTCCGGCCATGCCAGCTTGGTGGAAACTTCCGGCGGCGAATGGTATCTCGCCCATCTTTGTGCCCGACCGCTTCCAGGCACGCAACGTTGCAATCTCGGCCGAGAGACGGCGATCCAACAAGTCGAGTGGCGCGACGACGGCTGGCTTTACCTCACTGGTGGCGGAAACACGCCGCATGTGGAGGTTCCCGCGCCGAATTTGCCACCGCATCCGTGGCCCGCTCTGCCAGCCCGCTTGCCCTTCGATGCCCCGCACTACGTGACGCCGCGCATGCCATCAGAGCGGGTCATCCGCACGCCGGAAAAACTCACGCTGCTCGGCGCGGAATCGCTGGAATCGAACTTCGAGCAGTCGATGCTCGCGCGCCGACTCACGAGCCACCGCGTCACCGCCACCACCCGCTTGCGCTTCGCTCCGGAGTCGTTCCAACAAATGGCCGGGCTCGCCGCTTATTATAACACCTGGCTTTTCCACTACCTCTATCTTTCCCACGACGAGGAACTCGGGCCGTGCCTGCAAATTCACAGTTGCGACGATGGGAAATCGAGCTTCCCGCTCGGCGAGCACCCGACTCCCGTGCCTGATGGCGAGCTGTATCTTCGCGCCGAGTTTCACGATTCCGAGCTGCGCTTTTCCTGGTCCACCGACGGAATCACATTCCAGGGAATCGGCCCGGTGCTCGACGCCTCGATTCTCTCCGATGACAACGGCGTCCATTGGGGGTTCACCGGCAGTTTCATCGCCCTCGCCTGCCAGGATCTAACCGGGGTCAGCCGCGCCGCCGAGTTCGACTTCCTCGAAATCACCCAAAACCCAACCTGAAATTTATGTCCAGCCCTCGTCTCAAACCCATCGAAAAAATCGGCTACGGCCTTGGCGACTTCGCCTCGAACGTCGTCTTCCAAAGTATCCTGATCCTGCTGCCCGCCTTCTACACCGATGTCTTCGGGCTCGCCCCCGCCGTCATGGGCACGATGTTCCTCGTCGTCCGGGTGCTGGATGCGGTGATCGATCGGGTGATGGGCATGGTCGCCGACCACACCAACACCCGCTGGGGGAAATACCGGCCGTGGCTGCTGTGGGGCGCGGTGCCCTTCGCGGTCCTATTCGTGCTCACCTACACCACGCCCGATTTCAGTGGGACCGGGAAACTGGTTTACGCCTACGTGACCTACTCCCTGCTGATGATCCTCTACACGATCGTCAACATCCCGTATTGCGCGCTCGGCGCGGCGATCACATCCGATTCGCAAGAGCGCGTCTCGGCGAATTCCTACCGTTTCGTGCTCGCCACCTCGGCCGGGGTATTGATCGCGTTTTTCGGGCCGAAACTCATCGCGTTCTTCGGTAATGGCAACGAGCAGGCCGGCTATCCGTATGCGATGACGGTTTTCGGACTGCTCGCCGTCGTCGCCTTCTTCGGGTGTTTCGCGCTTACCAAGGAACGGGTGGCATCTGTGGCCCCGGGGAAGGGGGCCTTGGGGCAGGATCTCAAGAGCCTGCTGCGAAACGACCAATGGTTGGTTGTCGCGATGCTCTTCCTGGTGCTGCTGGTGCCCATCGTCATCCGCGGTGCCTCGCAGGTGTATTATATGAAATGGTTCGCCGGGCGTGCCGATCTGGTCGCCGCCTTCCTCACCACCGGCACCGTCTGCCAGATGATCGGCGCCGCCTTCGCCTCGCCGCTGACGAAAAAAATCGGCAAAGTTCCCGCCTACATCCTCGTGCAGGTGATCATCTGCGTGGGCTCGGTGGCGCTTTATTTCACTTCCGCCTCAAATCTGGTATCTATTTTCGTGCTATTCGGCCTGGTGAATTTCTTCGTCCAAATGGGCGCGCCCATCCTCTTCTCGATGGCCGCCGATACCGTGGAATACGGCGAACTGAAGACCGGTCGGCGCGTGAGCGGGCTGGTCTTTTCCGGCGCGCTCTTCGCCTTGAAACTGGGCGTCGCCGTCGGCGGCTGGCTCGTCGGCATCGTCCTCGCCACCTACGGTTATCAAGGCCAGGCCGAGGCCCAAACGCCCGACGCCATCCACGGCATCGTGCTTTCGTTGACGTTGTTCCCAGCCATCGGTCACTTGCTCCTGATCCCGATCGTCTCGTTCTACCGGCTCAATCAAACGCGCTGCCAGGAAATCCGCGCACAACTCGACAAAATCGCCGCCAACCCCGAAGCGCGGCACGAATCCTAGAAAGATAAATCAACCGCAGATGGACGCAGATTCACGCAGATAATCAAAGAGTTGTGTTGATCTTGGTGTGCACTCACAGGGTTAATGTTCAATTTTTCGTAAGTCTCTTAACATCAATGTCCATCTGCGTTTATCTTCGATTCATTTTCCTCTTTAGACTAATGCATTCCAACAAACAACCAATCATCCCATGACTGCCAAATCCCTACTCACCTTCATCGTTGCTGCCCTGCTGCTGGCTCCCGCCACCGTCTGCGCCGCTGAGAAGGTTACCGCCCGCTTCGAACCGCCCGCCGGCAAGGTTCTCGTCTTCGTTGGCCAGGACAATGCCTTGGTCGGCGGAACCGCGAAATTCTCCAACGGCTACGTGGACAACGTCGGCGTGCCCGGCGGCATCACTCACTATGTGTATTTTTCCGAAGGCTGGACGAACGGATTCAAACGCACCTTCGCCAAAGGCA
>JBIHZT010000254.1:0-5871 GCA_044240265.1 Luteolibacter sp.
CCCATGCCGGGCTTGGCGGCGATGAGAATGCGGCTGAGTTTTTCGATGTCGTCGCGCTCGCCGCGCTCGACGCGGATCTGGATGGGGAAACGCTGGCGGCCTTCGATGGTGGTGCTGACGTTCTTGCCGCCAATGGAAATTTCCACCGCGTCCAGCACATCCTTCGCGCTCAGGCCATAGCGGGCCATCGCGACGCGATCGACTTCGATGTTCAGATAGGGTTTTCCCTGAACGCGTGACGGGGAAACACCTGCCGCCCCGGGAACTTCGTTGATGAGCTTTTCGATCTCAAACGCCTTGCGTTGGATGGCATCGAGGTTGTCACCATAGATCTTCACCCCGACCTGCGCGCGGATGCCGGTGTAGAGCATGAGGATGCGGTTTTCGATGGGCTGGAGGAATGCGGGGACGTAACCGGGGACTTCCTTCATCTTCTCGGTGAGCTCGGCCTTGAGCTTTTCCACGGTCATGCCCTCGCGCCAGGCCGGGTTTCGCTTCACCCGGAACTTGCCGTTAGGAATATACTCCGGCTTGAGCATGATGGTGGTTTCCAGCATCTCGGTCGGCGCGGGATCGGTGGCGGTTTCGAAGCGGCCGAGCTTGCCGGCCACGGTTTCCACTTCGGGCGTGGCGGCGATGATCTGGTCCTGCCAGGACATCACGCGCTGGATTTCCTTGAAGCCGGTTTTCGGCATCAGCACCGGCATGTGCAGAAGGCTGCCCTCGTTGAGCGGCGGCATGAACTCTTTGCCGAAACCCGCAAACATCTCCGCGGTGCGCTCGAACCCGGCGTCGGCGAGTTGTTTGGTGGTGGCACGTGGCAGGCCGAAGGCAAGCAGCAGGCAGAAGGCCAGCAGGATCACCGCCGCGCCGACGACGGTCTTGCGGTGGTTTAGCGCCCACGACAGCACCGGATCGTAGATACGCATGAGGAAGCTCATCACGATGTTTCGCTCCTCTTCATGATACGGTCCGCGCACAAGGAACGAGCAGAGCACGGGCACGAGAGTCACTCCCATCACCGTGGCTCCGAGCATCGCGAAGGTCTTGGTGAACGCCAGCGGGTGGAACAATTTCCCCTCCTGGCCGGTGAGCGCGAAAACCGGCAGAAAGGCGAGCAGAATGATGCCCATCGCGAAAAAGATCGGGCGGCCAACCTGCTGCGACGCGGTGAGCGTCGTCTGCCATCGCTCGATGGCGGTGAGCGAACGCCCCTTTTCCTTCTCCTCCGTCTCGCAATGCCGGATGACGTTTTCAGTCACGACGATGGCCGCGTCCACCAGCACGCCGATGGCGATGGCGATCCCTGTTAGCGACATGATATTGCTGGTGATGCCGAATTCCTTCATCAGCAGGAAGGAGATCAGGATCGAAAGCGGCAGCGGCAACGTGACGATGAGGATGCTGCGGAAGTGCCACAGGAAAATGATGTGGACGAGCGTGACGAGGATGATTTCCTCGATGAGCGCATGCTTGAGCGTGTCGATGGTGCGGTCGATCAACTCGCTGCGATCGTAGAACGAGCGGATGGTGACGCCGGGCGGCAAGCTGGAAGCGATTTCGTCGATCTTCTGCTTCACCCGCTCGATGACGGCTTTCGCATTCTCACCGGTGCGCATGACCACGGTGCCGCCGACGGCTTCACGACCGTTCAAGTCGAGCGCGCCGCGGCGGTAATCGCCGCCGATCTGGATGGTGGCGATGTCCTTAAGATAGATCGGCGTGCCATCCACCGCCTTGACGGTGACGAGTTCGAGATCCTCCGGTCCGGTGACAAGGCCGATGCCGCGGAGCACGAACTCCGCGCCGTTTTCCTCGACAGTTTTGCCGCCGACGTTGAGGTTGGCGTTTTGCACGGCGGTGAGCACCTCCATCATCGTGATGTTGGCGGCGCGCATCTTGGTGGAGGAAAGTTCCACCTGATACTGCTTCACAAAGCCACCGATGCTGGCGACTTCCGCGACGCCCTGCACGCTGGCGAGGTCGTAGCGAATTTTCCAATCCTGGAGCGAGCGGAGTTGCGCGAGGTCATAGCCGCCTTCCGATGATTTCGCGGGATCGACGTGCAGATAATATTGATAGACCCAACCGAGTCCGGAAGCATCCGGGCCTAACTGCGGCGTCACGCCTTCCGGCATCTGGCCCTGGAGGAAATTCAACCGTTCCAATACCCGGGCGCGGGCGAAGTAGGTATCGACCTTGTCCTCGAAGATGATGGTGGCGAGCGAGAATCCGAACATGGAGGTCGCTCGCACTTCCTTGACTCCCGCAAGTCCTTGCAAACCGGTGGAGAGCGGGAACGTCACCTGATCTTCCACTTCCTGCGGGCTGCGGCCCATCCAGTCGGCATAGACCAGCACCTGGTTTTCCGTCAGATCCGGGATGGCGTCCACTGGGGTGAGGTAAACAGCGCGGACGCCAAGTGCGACTAACAACAGCGAAGCGCAGAGCACGAGGAACCGGTTTTTCAGACTCCATTCGATGACTTTTTCGATCATGGTTTGATCTCCTTTCCACATTCGAGCATCTCGGCACCGAAGAACGGGTTGCCCATGCTGCGGCCGCCGGTCTGGATCCAGCGGGCTTTCTTGGGCGCTCCGGGGATCGCTTCATCGACCATCGGACACTCGTAGATTTGAAACTCCGGAGTTTGCCCGGCCTTGCGCAACGGCTCGAGCGCGGCGGTGGCGGCGACGGAGAATTTGTGGAAGGCGATGCGCGCGGCTTTCAGATCCTCGAAGCCGTGGAAGTGGCGGGCCTTATCGAGGTCATCGAGTTTCTCCACGTTCGGGCGCAGGAGTTTCACCATCGCGCCGGTGATGTTCATCGCCGGTTCGCTGGCGGTGTTGAATTTCGCCAGATCATCCGCGGCGAGAGCGGCAGACATGGCGTCGGCGACCTTGAGGAAATCCGCGATGGATTTCTTTTGCTCGTCGTTGAACGTTACTAGTGGCGCGGCCACGGTCATGGTTTCAGGCGGACTCATGAAGGCGCGGTTCATTTCCGCCTGGCCGTCGATGAGCAGGTTGCCGTTGGTGACGACGGCGTCGCCCTCCTTGAGTCCTGATAGAACTTCGACGAGCGTGTCGCCGCGGCGGCCAGTCTTGATGACAGTGTGCTCGTACGCGCCGCCTTCCTGATCGATGTAAACCACGGCATCGGCCCCGGTTTCGATGACGGCGGAGCGAGGGACGGTGAGCACGGCTGGCGCTTCGAGCTCGATCTTGCCATCGGCATAGAGGCGGTGAAGGAGCTCGCGGCGGCCGTTGACGAGCGGGTTGTCCAGCTCGACGCGCACCTTGGTGGAGCGGGTGGCTTCGTCGAAGTTAGGATCGATGAAGGTGATTTTTCCGACGAATTCCTTGTTGGGAATCGAGGGCGTGGTGATCGTCACGGGAAGGCCGGGTTTGATCCACGGCATGTCCTGTTCATAGGCGCGGAACATGAACCACATGGTGGAGAAGTCGGCGAGTTCGAAGAGTTGCTGGCCGGTGGCGACGTATTGTCCCTCGTAGATCGACTGGGCGACGACGGTGCCGCTGATGGGTGATAGAATCTGCGAGGTGAGCGAGTCGGCGGGCTTTTGATCGAGCGTATCGATCTGGGTCTGGGTGAGCCCCATCTGGCGGAGCCGGAGGGCGGTGTTCTTCTTGAGCTCGCCGCCGAGCTGGCGGTATTCGCGCTCCGCCTGGAGCAGCGAGGGGCTGTAGAATTCCGCGAGCGGCTGGCCTTCGGTGACTTCGGCGCCGATGTAGTTCACGTGCAGTTTGTCGATGCGGCCGTCCACGTAGGCGGATAACACGCGGTGGCGCATGGCGTTGTCATCGATGGTACCGGAGACGCTGAGCGTGCGGACGAGCGGGCGGGTTTTCGCCTCGGCGGTCTGGACGTGCAGCACCTGGATCTGGTTCTGGGTGAGCGCGACCACGTTGCCGCCGCCGGATTCGTCAAAGCCTTTTTCGCCCTCGTAAACGGGCGTGAGCTCCATGCCGCAGATGGTGCAGCGGCCGGGTTTGTCGCTCTTGATCCACGGGTGCATGGCGCTTTGATAGAAGGCGGGTTTGCGTTCGCCGGCCGCGGTGGTGGTTCCTGCCTGGGGGGCGATTTTTTGCAGGGTGAACCAGGTGGCTCCCGCGGCTAACAGCGCGGTGATGAGGATGGTGAGAAATGTTTTCATGGTTTCAACGGTTAGGAACGAGGGTTTGGAGTTCTTCAAGCGCCGCGAGCTGCATGGCGATCATGCGGCGTTGTTCGAGACGGATAGAAAACAGGGTGCGGCCGGAATCGAGCAGATCAGTCAGCGGGATCTTCGAGCTGATCCAGGCAGCTTCGATGGATTGGGTGGTTGCCTGAGCTTTTTCAAGGATTTCACCGGAATAGGCGCGGGCCTGGGCGGCGGCGTTGGAGGCCTCCGTGACGGTGGTCAGGACCATGGAAGCGATTTCCCGACGTATGGTTTCGACGTCCTGGGTGGCGGAAAGCTCGCGGCTGCGCGCGGCGGAGATTTTCGCCTGATAGGAAGGGTCGTTGAACCACGGGAGACTGAGTTTGACGCCCACGGTAGTAGTCTGGATATCGCCGTTGCCAGAGTAGAGCTGGGTATCGACGCCGACCGCTACCTCCGGCAACCGTTCGCGGTCGGCCATGCGGGTTTCCGCGTTGGCGGCACCGGCCATTTCCTTCATGGCGCGGACCTTGGGATTGACTTTGGGGATGCGTGAGATCTCGGACTGGGCGAGCGGCACCGGTGGCGGCGTGGCGGGAAGCTTCAGCACAGGCCATGGCCGGTCGAGCGGGCGGCCAAGTGTGAGGTTGAGCTTTTGGGCGAAGCCTTGGCGGCTGCGGCTCATCGCATCGAGCGTCTGTTGTTCTTTGGCCAGCTCGGTTTCCATGCGGAGAGCGTCGCTGCCGGTGCCCATCGGGTCGGCGGCCATTTGACGGGCGTTTTCGACGATGGCGGTAAGCCAGGCGACTTGCTTTTGCTGGAGAGCGATTGACTCGTCGGCGAGGGCGAGTTCGATGGCGTTGCGGGCGGCCTCGGCCCCTGCGGCCAGCGCCGGAGTGCGGGCGTTTTCCACAGCGGCGCGCTGCATGGCCTCGGCCTTGCGGCGCTGGGCATCGAACATGCCGGGTTTGGGCAACGCTTGTTCCACTCCGATCATAATGTCGCCGTCATCCATGCGCATCATTTTCGAAGCACCCATGAAGCCGAAGCCGATCATGGGATCGTCCCACAGACGGACGCCGCGCGAGTCGTGACTGGCGGCGGTGGCGAGGTGATGCCCGGCAACTGCGGAGGGGTGCGTGCGTGCGGCCTCTTGCCGCAGCCCGGAGAGAAAATCGCCGTTGAGTAACTTAGCCTCTTGGGCATTCAGGAAGCTTCCGGCCAAAAGGAGGCCGGCTATAAATGTGAATCGTTGTTTCATCAGTCATGTGAATCGTTGAATTGAATTCTCAAGCGCCGGGTTCATGGCGGCCATGGTGTTGGCCGGGATGAATGGGCGCAGTACGCCTGCTAGAGCGCTGAATCAGATGACAAAACGGCAGAAGGCCACGGACAGCGGCACTCCTGAAAATCCACTCCGGGACTCCGTCCACGACGCGGTGGAAACCACTGCGTTCGAGGAAGGTGGAATCAAAGCTGCGGGCGAAGTCCGCTCCGGCGAAGGTGAAATGAGCGGCTTCAAATCAACCGCCGCCGGAATCAGCGGAGCGGGTGCCTGATTGGAGTCGCTCTCACCCGCGCACGGGCAGGATTGCAGTCCCTCGCAACAACTCATCGCCCGGGCACCGACGCCGCAGGATTTCGCCGAACCGGACGCCATGCATGACGCCTGAACTTGGGAAAGCTGGATGACCAGTCCCATGAAC
>JBIHZT010000255.1:0-5869 GCA_044240265.1 Luteolibacter sp.
CAAGGTCCAATTGCGCTTCTTCGGAAACTTCCCGTCCCAAGCGAAGTCCATCACCACCGCACCGCTTTCCCGGGCCAGGGCGACGGTCCGGTCGGTGCTTCCCGAATCGATCACCACCACTTCCGCGAAATTCCCGGCCAGCGCCCTCAGGCAGCCTGGCAGGTTTTTCTCCTCGTTGCGTGCGGGAATACAGACCGTGACGGGAAGCATGGATGGAGTGATGATGGCTTGTGGAACAGTGCGGGTATATCCAGGGCGATAACGACGAAAGTATATCTAACGAATCCTGTGCCGGTCTCTCGGAAGGGAGTCAGCGGGTGCCGATGACCTTGGCCGGATTTCCTCCCACGATCTCTGCCGCCGCCACATCCTTCACGACCACCGCTCTCGCGGCGACCACGGCCCGCGGGCCGACGGTCACACCGGGACCCACGAAGGCGTCGGCGCAGATCCAGACTTCGTTGCCGATCTGGATCGGCGGCTTGGTCAAGGGCATCGCGGGATCGCGGAAATCATGGCTGCCGGCGCAGAGGTGCGAGCGCTGGGAGACCGTGGCCTTGGTGCCGATTCTAACCGGTCCGAGGTTGTAGATGAGTGCGTCGAATCCCACCGACGACCAGTCGCCGATCTCCAGGTTCCATGGAATGAACACCCGTGCCGAAGGGTGGATCTGCACGTTTTTGCCGATCTTCGCGCCGAACAGACGGAGCAGGAAACAGCGCCAGGCCCAGCAAAGCCGGGGGCTCCAGGAAAAAAGCGGGCCGACCGCCGCCCACAGCGCGCGGCCCGCCAACTCCCGCCGCGTCCACTTGCGCGCGGCCCGGTTCTGATCGATATCCATGGTTTGGAAAATGTGGGTCTCGGTGTCCCGAAGTGAAAATGAGATCCGTCAAGCAGTCCTGTCCTGGCGTTTCAATCCCTGATAGGCGGCAGCCATTTGTTGTGCGATCGCCCCCCAGGTGAAATCCCGGCTCATCCATGCTTTTCCCCGTTCGCCCATGGCGCGCAGGTCCTCCTGTGATGTGGCGGTGGCGACCTCCAGGGCGTTAGCCAGAGCCTCCGCGTCGGGGGAAATCCACCAGCCACACTGGTGCTCGCGCAAGCCACCCCAGGGGGTTCCGGTGGTGGTGATGACCGGCACGCCGCTCGCCAATGCTTCCGCCACACAGATGCCGAAGTTCTCGCTGTAGGTGGGGAGGATGAAAAGGTCCGCTTCCTGGTAGCAATTCCACTTGGCGTCGCCATCCATTTCGCTTTCAAACGTCCACTCATCCGTCAGGCCTGCCCGGGCGACGAGAGCCTCCACTTCTTGGCGGTGTCCCCCCTCGTCAGGTCCTACGATTCTCATGCGCCAGTCCTTCGGCTTGATCCGGGACCATGCGTCGACCAGCAAGGGCAAACCCTTTTTCGGATGGATCCGGGAAAGGAACAATGCGGTCTTTGGGGGAGTGTCTGAAATAGCGGAACGCCGGGATTCCGGATAGCCCGCCGGACCTGGGTCTCTGGCACCCGGAGTGTGTTTTTCCAGTGGGTGAGTTTGCAGCGGTTCGGGGTTCAATTTCGCAACGCCATTGGCGGCCACGATGATCCGCTGCTGGAAGCCGAGTTTTCGGAACTGCACCGCTTCGCTTTCCGCCGTCGCGTGCAGGGCGCTGGCGGTGCGGAGGTCCTTTCGCTGATAGAGCCACCAGGCCAGCCGCTTTTTCCACTTCTTGTGATTCATCGCCCATGGCTCCAGCATGCCCCTGGGACTGACAATGCGGGGCGTTCCGCGGGCGTGGGCATGGGCGGCCACCCGCCGGTTGTTGGATAACCAGACGCCATGGTCATGGATGAGATCGAAATCGGGAAGATCCGCGAGGTCGCCGCTGTGGATTTCAACCCCCGCCTCTCTGAGCGGAGCCAGCCATGATTCATTTTGTGCGCCGGGTGTCCATAAAGCCACGGAAACCCCGGCGCGGCGCAGCGCCAGCGCCAGATTGGGCACCGAGCGGGCGGGCCCTCCAGTGCGGGGATCAAGGCTGGCGATGGTATGGAGGACGCGCATGGAATCAGGGAATCACAACAGTTTCCGATGTCTTGATCCGCCAATGTCGCGGCGATGCTCGATCCCGTGAATCGGGTGGGCGGGCGACCTTGCGTCCCATGACTGCTTCGGCGATTGGATCGCGGCGATCAGCTGTCGCTTGCAAGGGTTTGCTGTCCCTAGCGGATGCCCCTGATCGCCGCCGCCACAGCCCAGGTGCGATACCAAGCCTTGAGTGGTATCGGAGAGACCCGCTGCGCTTCGGCAAGCATTCCGCCAAAATGTTCTTCAAGCCATTGCTGAAAGGGAAAGCGGAAGCCGCGTTTGGGCTGGTTGCGAATCCACTCGGGCACTTCGGGCACGGCGGCCAACAACAATTGTTTGCCTTTCCTTAATCGTTGGCCGGTGGAAATCCCGGAAATCTGACTCAACAAACGCGCGTCCACAAAAGGCACCCGCAATTCCAAACCATGCGCCATCGAAAACACGTCACTGTCCCGCAGCAGTTGATTGCGCATATAGCGGGTGACTTCCAGTCGGCTGACGACTTCCCGCGGATGTTCCGGGAGGTCCGCAATCATCCAGTTCGCAGGTGGCACCGACCGCCCGCTGATGGTTTCCGCCAGGACGGTCGCCTCATCCGCCGTGAAAATGCCGCGCTTCGCGTGATAGGCTTCCAACCAGGATCCGCCGCCGTCGAAGAACGCGCCCAGTCGCCGCCATGGTGTGGCAGGCTCTTTTCGATTGAGGATGCCGGCCGCCAGTCTTCTCAACGGCCCGAGAAGCTGGAAGGCGCGCCGGAATTGCGGCACGCGCTCAAACGACGAGTAGCCTGCGAAGATCTCATCCCCCCCCAGTCCCGAAAGCACCACCTTCACGCCTTCGCGCCGCGCCAGCTTGCTCACGCACCAGGTGTTGAATCCATCAATGCCCGGTTGGTCCACCGCCGCCAGGAACGCCGGAATCTCCGCGCTACCCTCTTCCGGAGTCATTCGCCACTCGGTGTGGAGCGCTCCGAAGTGTGCCGCCGTCCGCCGCGCCAATCCTGATTCGTCAAACTCAGGATCGTCGAAACCGATCGAGAACGTGCGGATGTCCGCATCCGGCCCCAGCACCTCACGGGTCAACGCGAGGATCACCGTGGAATCGATCCCACCGCTCAGGAAAATCCCCACCGGCACATCGCTCACCAGATGGCGGCGCATGCTGTCGAGTAGCGCATCGCGCGTTTGCACGGCGGCGGATTCGGGGCTCCGGGGCTTGGAGTTTGAACGGGTGACCGAGTGCCACTGCTTGATCTCGAGAATTCCATTCTTCCACTTCAGGCAATGTCCCGCCGGCAGTTGCCGCACGGCGGTGTTCAAGGTTGCCGGCTCCTGCACGCTTCCCCAGAGGAAGAAATCACGCAGGGCCTGGGCATCGGTTTCGTCGCCCTCCTTGCGCAAGACCCGCGTCTCGGAAGCGAATGCCAGCGCCCCGTCCTCCTGCCGGTAGTAGAGGGGTTTGATTCCCAGTGGATCGCGCGCGAGCAGAGCGCTCCCGGCGGCCTCATCCCAGAACGCGAACGCGAACATGCCTGCCAGCTTCGGCAAACAGGCCTCGCCTTCCCGGACCAGCAGTCTCAGCAAGACTTCCGTGTCCGAGTTTCCGACAAAGCTTTCGCCCTGAGCCTCCAGTTCATTTCGGAGTTCCAGGTAGTTGTAAATCTCCCCGTTGAAAACGAGAACCTGGCGGTGACCGTCGCTGGAATCTCCTGCCGGACGGACAGCGGATCCGCGAGACCCGCCATCAAAAACCATCGGCTGCGTCCCGGCCTCGCTTAAATCAAGAATCGCCAGACGGGTGTGGACAAGTGTGGTCTGCCCGCCTTGCCAGACACCGTGGCCGTCCGGGCCCCGATGTTTCAGGGCCGCCAGCGCTCTCTCCGCAAACGAGGTGTTACTAAGGCCGAATTGTCCTGCGATACCGCACATCTTGAGATTTATTAGTTAGAGATTCAGGGAGCTGCAAGGCTATAGAAGTGTGTGCTGCAGCGCTTCCCGCCAGAGTCGGGAGAAGTGGAGGGAGAGACTTCAGAAATCAAAAAACAACTTGGAAACGTTGCGGCGGAAAGCATCGCGCCCGTAGGTCGCATTCAAAGCTTTCGACAGCCGCTCCCGATCAAACCAAAGTGCGGGTCCCTCATGCCTGATCAGCGAGATCAACCCGGCGGCGATGACATCCGTAGAGGCTGGATCGACAAGTAGTCCGAGTTTCCCGTCCTCCAGTGCATCGACCGAACCATCTTGATTACCTCCCAGCACCGGCGTACCGCAGCCCATTGCTTCGAGGAAAACAATCCCGAAACCCTCACCAGTGCTCGGCATCGCAAATACATCCGCAAAACGATAATGGTCAGCCAGCTCTTCGTCGGGAACGAAGCCTGCGAAGGTCACCGCATCCGCGACGCCCAGATCGGCGGCCATTGCCTCCAATCGCGCCCTGTCGCCGCCCTTTCCAGCAATCACATATCGTATCGGGCCGCATGCGGTCCGCACGGCGGGCAGCGCTTGCAAAACCCGGTCATATCCCTTGTAACCTTCCCCGGGATCAAGCCTGGCCACTGTGAGAACCACTTTTTCCTCGGGCGAGATCCTGTAGCGCTCACGCAAGTGCCCGGAAACCTCATGAACTTGAAAACGCTGGTCGTCATAGGTATTGGGCAAGACGCGGATTTTTTCCTCCGGAATACGACCCAGGGCCAGCAGACGATGCTTGGTCCAGTTGCTGACTGCCACCAATCGATCTGCCTCCCGCAGGGCCTTCAAGCGAGAGGCAGTCAGGCCGGAATGGACATCGATACCGTGAGCAACCAGCACATAAGGGCAGCGGCCGATTCGGGCCGCCCAGCGCACTGCCGGGCCGAAGTTGAGATGAGTGCTGATAAGCATGTCAGGTCTATCAGCTGCAGCCATCGCGATGCCCTTGGCGGCAAATCGGAGCGCGCTTCCACGGCCGCCGGACAACGAGCGTCCCTCCCACTCCGTGTCGTCATCCGCCTTGCCGAGGAGACGAAGTGTGACTGCCTCCGGTTGAAACGCCCGTCCCAACTCACGGCTGAATGCAGTGATGCCTCCACCGAATCGTTGGAAACCTGGGGCCCATAGATGCACGGAAGATTTGTCGATCATCATTTCTGGATGCGGGAAATAAGCACTGTGAATTGGGGGGCGGGATTGGCAGTTCAGCCCTATTGCCTGCAATTTGGTTGAATGTGGATTGCAAGATTCCCGAGCTGGTCGTTAGCTTTGACTCCCTCATCCTATCGCGATGATCACGGCTCGGGTCGCGACTTCATAGCTAAAGCTGGTCAGATGGTCGCGTGCGGCGGCGCCCTTTCGACGTAGCACTTCACGATCCGTCAATGCTTCGGATAGACAAGCGCGCAAGGCGTCCACATTTCCCGCTGGAAACACCCAGCCCGTTTTACCGGACACGATCATGTCCGGGCCGCAGCCGACGTGGGAACTGACAATCGCCGCACGGCCGAGGTTCATCGCCTCGTTCACCGCCAGTCCCCAGGTCTCGCCGCGGCCATGGGAGGGCAGGACCAGCAGGTCACCGGCCGCATAGACCTTGGGCATCGCCGTCTGGTTCTGGAACGGCGCAAAGAAAATGGAACGGCCCAGTTCCGAACCCGCCCGCTTGCGAAGCTCCGCTTCCAGGGGACCACTGCCGACGAAGAGAAGGACGGGTGGGGCAGGGGATGAGCTGGCTTCCAGTCCTCCGTTGTGGGCGGACCCGTCTCCTGCCTTGGATCTCAAAAATGCTTCCAGCAAATCCAGCGGGCGTTTCTTATCCTCG
>JBIHZT010000256.1:0-5866 GCA_044240265.1 Luteolibacter sp.
CACCGAGGCATCCGCAGTACCGCTCACATCGATGGTGGTGCCGGTAGCACCCACCCACAGACTGACGGTGCCTGCACCCAGATCCATTTTGGCAACGCCGGATTTCATGCCATCACTCGATATCCCCGTATTCTGGTCACCGCTACCGCTACTAATGTTCCATTCACTATCAGTCGCCGTACCCGACCAGGGGTTGCCGAAGAGGAAATTTTCCGTGCCGCCATCCGCAGTCCCTGTATAAAACGTGAGGCCGCCGTATCCACTACCTGCTCCTACTGCTGCCGAGTGACCCCAGTCGAAGCGCACCCAGACGGTTGCGGTAGCGCCCGCACTGGTGCCTAAAGTGTCGGCGAAGTTTCGTTTTTGAGCCTGATCCCAGCCCCCTTGAGCCGCAAGAGCGACACCACTAGAGACAGAACTATTGGCAGCAAACCAGACATTGCTGCCCCAGCCCGTGCCGCCGTTGTTGCCGGCAAGCCCGCCGTCGGCATAGGAGAAGTCGTCGGAGACGAGGACACCCGCTTGTGAAAAAGCGGCGGATCCGAGGAGAGCCGCGCAGGTCATGGCGGTGCTGGCAAATAGTGGGAATGATTTGAGTTTCATGGGATTTGGGGAGTTTGATTGGGGATTTGATTGGATTTCCTGACTGGATGGACGTGGTGCCAGTAGGGTTCGTGGTTCCAGCCATGTCGCCCTACATTTCCAAGATCGTATTTCCGCCCGACAACCCGACATGGAATATGAGATTTTTTTTGAAAGGTGGCGGAATCGCCCGGGAAGGCCGTTTTGGCGCGGCGTGGCGGCGAGGAGCTCCCGCCTTTTGGAGCAAGATTTGAGGCCTCCAGTCTAGCCTGGGGGCGGGCTCAGCGGACGGAGTTTCAGGACGAGAAGGCCATGGGCGTGCGGATCGGTATGGAGCGAGTCGGGGCGCGGTTACGGGTTGAGACTGACGATGCGGATCTTGCGGAATTCCACGTGGCCAGGGGCTGCGGCGTGGGAGTTTTGCAGGCCGATCAGGCCGCGGTCCGACCAGGCGATGCCCGGGTGGCTGAGGCGGACGTCGGGTTCGTCGACGGTGACCACGCCATCGACCTTCACGCGGATGCGGCCGGCGATCATGAGGATTTCAAGCCGGTGCCAGACCGAGTGGCTGGCGTCGGCCGCGGGTTCCGCCGGGATGCGGTCGTAAATTGCACCGTTCGAGTGGATCGGCAGGCGGGGTTCGTGGGTCAGCTGGACCTCGCTGCCGGTAACCCAGGGATAGCCGGTTTCCGCTGCGTGAACGAAGATGCCTGAGTTGCCGCCCTCGGACAGGCGGTAGTCGAGGCTGAGGAGGAAATCGCCGTATTCCCCGGTAAAATGGAGCCAGTCCGATGGCGCGGCGGTGTCGTGGCGCAGGATGCCGGTGTTGGCATCGTAGGTCCAACCGGCGCTACCGCCGATGAAGGTCAGTCCGGCGAGTCCGTTCGCCAGCGGATCGCTGCCATGGGCGTCGGGCCAGCCGCCGCCGACGCGCCAGAAGTGCCGCGGGGCGGCGGGGCGGAAGATCGGCCACTCGTTCCAGGTTTCCAGGAAGCTCGTCGGCGCGGCGATGCTTTGTGGATCGAGGGTCCACTGCGCGAGGTCGGGCGAACTTTCGATCCAGTAGAGGTTTCCCGGCAGGGTGCTGGAGGTGAGGAGGAAATCCTCGGGGCCGGTGCCGGGACCGAAGATCGGACTGATCCCGCTGCTGCCGAAGTAGGCTCCGGGGGGCATCGGGCCGAGCGGATCGAAGCCGAGGCGGCTCGCGGTGGCGTCTTCGATGCCGTCGTTGTTGCTGTCCACGTGGCCCGCGCCGACCCAGACGAGCAGCGGCTGCGCGTAGGAAAGTCCGTTGCTGTCGGTGGTTTGGACGCGGAGGCGGTGGAGGCCGACGGAAAGAATCAATGCCGCGGTCAAGCGGTTGCCCTCGATCACGAAGGAAGCGTTGTTCGTATCGCCTTCGCCGGCGACCAACTCGAAGTTCGGGAAGTCCATTGGGTGCGGGGTGACGGAGCTCCAGTCGTTGCCGATGCGCAGCTCGTCGATGGCGGGATAGGAGGGCGTCACGAAGTCGCCGAGGCCGATGCGGTCGAACGCGACGGAGCCACCGCTTTCCGCGGGGGTGAAGGAAAGGTCCGGCGAGGACGGCTCGAAGGCCAGCGGCGGATCGATCCAAACCGAGACGCGGTCGTTGCCGGCGAGGTGCTCGATTTTGACGACGTAAAAATGCGAGTCGGAATCGGTCAGCGCGAAGAACTTGTTGGTGCCGTTCCGCACGCGGACGCCGAAGCCGACTTCGTTGCCGACCTGGAGCACGCGGTTTGTCTGCTCCGGGTTGCCGTTCCAGAACTCCACGCCCCAGAAGTAGGTGTTGTTGCCGGGGTCGGCGATAAAGCTGACGTAGGTCGTGGTGCCGTCCGCGCCGCGGGCGGTGGCGAGCGGGCGGTGGATGCGGGAGTCGGCCGCGGCGACGCCTTGGTTGCCGGAGCTGTCCAGCGTCAGGCCGGAGGCATCGGTGTAGGAGAGGGAGCCCGTGGTGACGCTGGCGTTGCCGGCCTGCCAGGCGGCGGAGAAACCGCTGCCGCCCGCTTGGCCGGGCAGGGCTGAAGGGGCGCTGTAGTCGAAGGATTCCCGGACGACGAGGTTCGCTGAGTTCGCTTGAAATGGGATGTCCGGGAGGTCGCCGAGGTCGGCGTCGTCGATCAGCAGGCAGCCGACCAGCGCGCCGGATTGATGGTCCGGGGGCAGCACGGAATTGGTGAGCAGGATCCGGCGGGGCGCGTTCTCCGGGGTGACATCGCCGATGGTGATGCCTAAGGTGGTCTCCGAGAAAAGCCCGGCCTCGTCGGTGGCGCGGACGCGGACCTGGTAGGAACTACGACGTTCGTAGTCGAAGGGCGAGGCGGTGGCGAGAACTCCGTTGCTGATGGAAAACAGCGCGTTGTCCGCTAGGCCGACGGGCAGGGTGAAGGTGATGTTTTCGCCGCTGCTGTCGTGGGTGGCGGAAAATTCGCCGACCGCGGTGCCGGAGGGCTGGTTTTCCGGGACACTGTTGCCGGCGAGTTGCAGGTCGTAGGGGCCGCCGGGGACTTCGTTGAGCGTGTACCAGACTTCGGTGGAGTGAATGAGCGAGCCGTCGTCGGCCGGCGGATCGCTTTTCAAATAGACCACGCGGCCTTTTTCCAGACCGGGGATGACGAGGGTGACGCGGGTGCGATCGGCGGAGGCGATCGCGCTGCTGACGGTGAGGTTTTGCTCGCCGATCTTGGGGCCGCCGTAGTCCACGGTGGCCTGATAGGTCCACTGGCGGACCGTGAAGTTCGCGGGATTTTCCAAGAAGGCCTGCGGGATCGGCTTGGTGTAGGCGATTTCGAAACCGGTCGCCGTGGCGGTGACCTTGGCGATTTCGAAGGTGACGGGATTTCCCGAAAGCGGAGTCAGGCGCTGGAGGCCGGTGGTGGTGCCGTTCCAGGCCCAATTGCCGCCGCCGCCGATGCAACCGACGTAGAGCGAACCGTTCGGTCCCCAGGCGAGGCGGTTGACGCCGCCTTCGAGGCCGTGGGTGAAGCGGTAGATGCAGCCCTGCCAGACGCCACGGACTTTTTCTAGCGAGACGCGGTTGATACCGCCGAGGGTGATGTCGCCGACCAGCAGGTCCCCGGCGAAGGGGCCGTCGGGGATGGACAGCGGTTGCGAGGGCGAGTTGGCGATTTCGTTGTGGGGAAACCACACGGCGGGTGGCGACGGTGGCTGGTCGGCGAAGAGGCTGGGGCTGCCGCCGCCGGCGGTGGTGTTGTAGTGGCCGTAGAATTTCCCGGGCTGGAGGTGGTTGAGGCGGGACGAGGGCATCCACGAGCCTTGGTTGTCGGTTTGGAAAATTTCACCTTCAGGTCCGAAGGCGATTCCGTTCGGCGTGCGCAGGCCGCCGGCGAGATAGGTGACCTCGCCGGTCGCTAGATTCGTGCGCACCAGCGTGCCGCGGTTCGGCGGGTTGGGGCCGCTGAGGCCGGGGTACTCGAAGTGGATCGCGGTCGAAAGCGTGGTGTAGGCGAAGCCGTCGCGCTCGAGGAGGCCGAAGTGGAAATGGTGGTAGTTGTCGGAGAGCCAGCCGCCGCCGATGTCGTCCTTCGTCTCGTAATAGCCGTCGCCGTTCGTATCGCGCAGGCGGGTGATCGCCAGGCGTTGCGCGACGTGGAGTTCGCCGTTGATGAATTTCATCCCGAGCGGTTCGGACAAGCCGCCGGCGACTTCCGTGACGGTCACCGCCTCCGGGTTCTCGCCCGCGGTGTTGGTGAGGGCCCAGATTTTCCCGTCGCCGCCGAGCAAGGTGTTCGGATCCCAGAAGCCGCCTTGGTTCGGCTCGAAAGTGCTAACGAAAAGCCGGCCGTCGCTCGGATGCACGGCCATCGCGCCGACCTTGGGCTGAAAGGATGCCGGGTGGATGGTGGTCACCCGCCATGAGGGATGCACCGCATTGAGCGGTTGGCCATTGCCGGGGCGGGAGCTGTCGCCGGGGGTGATGATTTCCTTTTTGCCCGGTGCGACGACGCGGGTGACGCCCGCCGGGGTGAGGAAGACGGAGGCGGGGACGGTGGCGAAGTTTGCGGCACCCGGCGGGCGCCACTCCAGCTTGAGCGAGTAGCCGCCACCGCTTTGGAAAAAGCGCAGCTTCAGCGGGTGGAGACCGGCGCTGAGGGTGATGCTGCCGTCCATCGGCGTGGCGCCGTGCAGGCCGTCGTGGTCGATCACCAGCGTCTCGGCAATCCACAACTCCGAGCCGTCGTCCGAGGTCAGGCGGAACTCGTAGGAACCGGCGGTCGCGATATCGAGACTGGCGAAGCATTCGACCATGAACTGCGCGGTATAGCCGGCGAAGTCGGCGCTGGTGGACCAGTCGATGGTGGCGCGCTTCTGGTCCACGTTCGGCGTCTGGCCGGGAACCAGCGGATAGAGCTGGTCCATGGTTTCCTGGATGTCGTAGAGGCGGAAGGTGAGGCCGGCCTCGTAGGTGGTGGGAGGAGCCGGGGTATCGGTGGCATCGACGTCGGCGACGGTGGTCCCGATGACCAAGTTATCAAACTTCTGGTCACTTCCACCCATGATGCGGAGGATACTAACGCCATCGAGGTCGCGGTTTGTCGTCGTGGCCATGGCAGGACCGCTCACATTGACCGGGGAGCCGGTCGGCCCCACCCACAGCTCGATGGTACTGGCCGCACCCGCGCCGAGCGTGATTTTGGCAACGCCGGTATGCATACCGACGATCGGTATTGCCGTCGGGGTGGCGCCGTTCATGTTCCATGTGGTTTCGCCCCCGTAGGTGTTGCCGATGAGGAGTCTCTCCGTGCCGTCGCCGTCGAAGAAGGTGAGTCCGCCATAGGTGGCACCTGGAGAAACCTGGCTCCAGTCGAAGGACAGCCAGATGGTTCCGGAAGAACCAAAAGCGTTAGCTGCACCCATATCCCGACGGATATCCGCGCTCCCAGTCACGACACCACTTGTGATCTGTGCTCCACCGGAAAACCAAGTGCCCGGCCACAAGCCTGTGCCACCGGCTGTTTGATGGGCAAGACCGCCATTGGCATAGCTGTTGAAGTCATCCGCCCAGAGGACCCCGCCTCGTGACAAGGTGGCGGTTCCGAGGAGCGACGCGCCAATGAGAACGGCGTGTTGTAGGTTCTTGAGATTCATGAAAGGGGATTGGGAGATTGATAGTGGAGCTGACTGCTGCTTAGGGGCCCGAGGTGACGGTTAGTGAGCCGCTGCCGGTGAAATGAGCCCTGTCATTGGCTGCGCTGTATTTGCCTTTGGGTCGTTGTTTACCGTCGATCACGAGCGTGCCGAC
>JBIHZT010000257.1:0-5863 GCA_044240265.1 Luteolibacter sp.
AGCTATCTGCACAGCGACGCGTTCCGGAAATTTTTATCCGTCGAGGCGAGCGAGATGGCTCGGGTGACGGGGGAGTTCGCGCCATTCCGCTGGCAGGGTCTAGCGGTGGATACGGAGACCTTCGAGGCGACCGGCGACGGGCCGGTGACGAATCTGCGGGCAGACGGCCTGCACACGGAAATCGGTCTTGGCGGCGTGACGCGCGGCGTGTGGGAAATCCGTGGTTCTCATTTGCGGCGGCTGGAAATTTCCATGGATTCCCGGAAGCGGCCAGCCGAAGCTCCGCCCAGCGTGGTCACCCAGGCGGCGGCTCCAAGTGCAAGGAAGGCGGGCCAGACCGGCTGGTTTCCCAGTGAGGCCGAGCTGCTGGGGATCGACGTGCGCGAGCTGGTGGTGAAGATGATTCTTGACCAGGGGTTGTTAGTCGCGAGCGGCATGCGCGTGAATGCGGAAAAAGCCGGCGGAAACGACGCCTATCAGGCGGAGATCGAAGGTGGATCGCTGCGTCTGCCATTCGGCATTATCCCGGAACTCCGACTCGATCACGCCCGGCTCCGCTATCAGGACAGGCAGGTTTTTCTGACAGACGCGGCGGTCGCGGCTTGGGAGAACGGACGCCTTCAGGGAAGCGGCGAGTGGGATATGAAGTCGCGGCGGTTCGCCATTGAGGGCGATGCCAGCGGAATCAAGTGCGCGGACTTGCTGGGCGCGGATTGGTCAAAACGGCTGACCGGTGACGCGGCATCCACATTCAGCTTCAACAACCACGCCGGATTTCCCCTGGCGACCGGCAAGCTCGTCATCCAGAATGGCGTGATCACCGCCCTGCCGATGCTCGACGCGCTCGCGGCTTATGCCGACACGCGGCGTTTCCGGGTGCTGGCGCTGAGCGAGTCGCATACCGAGTGGCAGTGGCGCAAGGGCGAGCTCGTCCTGAAGAATCTGGTGCTGGCCAGCGAAGGTTTGGTGCGTCTGGAGGGCGGCATCGCCATTCGCGGGCAGGATTTGGACGGCACCTTCCGTCTGGGACTCGCCCCGGGCACGCTTTCCACGATTCCAGGCGCGGAGACGGACGTGTTCATGCCGGGCGAGCGTGGATTGCTATGGGCCTCGCTGCGCATCACCGGCACTCGGGATCATCCCAATGAAGACCTGACCGACCGCTTGATCGCGGCGGCGGGGATGCGGATGTTCGACCGCATCCCCGAGACCGGCGAGAAGGTCATTAAATTCACCCACTCGGTGCTCGGCGAAGCTTCTCCGAAAACCCTCGAGAAGGGCCTGCAGATTATCGAAAAAAACAGCGAAACCATCCGCGAAGTCGGCGGAATTCTCGACGGGATTCTCGGCGGCGGCCGGCGGGAAAAGCCAAAAAAAGAAGACGAACCCCAGTGAACCCGCGCATTTCACTGATCATCCCCGCGCACAATGAAGCGGCATTCCTCCCTGCCTGCTTGGAAGCCGCGCGCAAGGCGGCGGAGCGGATCGACACCGCAGTCGAAATCATCGTGGTGCTCAACCGCTGCACCGACGACACCGGGCAAATCGCCCTGCGTCACGGCTGCCGACTCGTCCTCGAAGACGCGAAAAATTTATCCATCATCCGCAACGCCGGAGTGGCCGCCGCCGCAGGCGAAATCATCGTCACCTGCGATGCGGACAGCCGGATGCATCCGGACAGTTTCAAGGAAATCCTGCGGCGCCTCGACTCGGGAAAAGTCGTGGGTGGCGGAGCGATGGTGTATCCGGAGCGATGGTCGGTGGGCATCGTCGCGAGCGCGCTTGCCATCCTGCCTTATCTCGCGTTCACCGGCGTGACCTTCGGGCTGTTTTGGTTCTGGCGGTGCGATTTCGATGCGGTCGGCGGCTTCGATCCCCGTTTCGTTTCGGTCGAGGATGTCGATTTCGCGCAGCGTCTGAAAAAACATGGTCGCGAATCGGGACGCTCGTGGGGCACACTCGTCGCCGCGCCGCTGGTGACGTCATGCCGCAAGTTCGATCAATTCGGCGACTGGTATCTTTTCAGAAACCCTGCCTTCGTCCGCAGGGTTTTCCGTGGTGACGATCGTCAGGTCGCGGACAGCTTCTGGTACGACGTGCGGTCTGACTGAAAAAACACGTTGGAACGCCGACTGACGGGCAATCGTCCGCACGAGGCGTATTGGTCTCACAGCGCTCCTTGAGCAGGCAAGTCCGCGCTCCCGGATAAGGTGTGTTTACTTCGTGTTGGCACGTTCCGTGCAGCCTTGGATTCAATTCAGGCATCATACTCTTGTGATTTCCCCGCGCAATTTCAAGCCCCTCCGGATCGTGGCCGCCTTCACCCTGATCGAGATGGTCGCGGTGATTGCCATTCTGGCCACGCTCATGACTGCCGGCGTGAGTCTTCTTAACGACACCGGGGCGCAATCCCGCAAGACCGGGACGGACATGCTCAGCGGCTTGATCGAACAGGCGCGGACCAAGGCCATCACCACGCGGTCCAACGTCCTTCTCGTCGTCGCCGAGCCCGGCTCGCTGCCGGGCCAGGACGAACGCTGCCGGCTCGGTATGTTCAAGGTCGCGGACAACTGGCTGGAAAATCCGACCACCGTGAAAAACGCCGAACTTCTCAGCCGCTGGCAGACCCTGAACACCGGCATCGTCCTCCTTCCCGGAGATGTCGATCAAGATGTGCCCAATCCGATTCGCCCGGCCGAAGATAAAATCACTATCACCTATGGCGGGCTCAAAAACCACACCGTCAAGGTTCACGCCCTTGCCTTCAACTCCCGCGGCGGACTCTCTTACCCCACCGGTTCCACACCCGTCGCTCTCCGCATCGCCGAGGGAGGCTACCGTGGAACGCCGCCGAAGCCCACTGCCAACGAGCGAGGGCAGGAAAAGGCCATCTCTGAAAACCGCTTGAAAATCGGACGCGTCACGGCCCGTCCCTACCAGATCGACGGATGATGCCACCGATCACGAAAACATCGAAAACTCGTGGCTCGTCGTTGATCGAAACAGTCATCGCCATGGGCGTGCTTGCCGTCGCCATCCCATTGGTTTTCGGCGCTCTCGCCGAGGGTGGGAAAACCGGCATGGCGTCCGAAGCCGACACGCGCAGCACCTGGATCATTCCCAGCTGCATGGAGGAAATCCTCGCCTCCCGCGATGGCCGGCCGCAGTTCTTCATCAAGACGGCGGTGAACGAAATTTTCCCGCCGACGGGTGAAGTCTGGGCGCTCGCATTTTCCCCGGAGGGCAAGCCGGTCGGGAAAATTACCAAGGCGGGTTATGACAAGGGAACCAAGGAATTCGACGGCCAGCCGGTCCGCTACATCGCGACGCTCAGCTCCGAAAAGATTCCCGCGCCCGAGGGAGTCACTCCCATGCTGCGCGCCCGCATCACCCTGGAATATCCATCCGCCTCGCCGGCGAAAAAGCGCCAGAAGCTCGACTTCTACACCCGCATTCCATGAGAGTCCGCCGCCCACGCCATCGCGGATTCTCGCTCATCGAACTGATGTTCTCGATGGCCATCGGGTCCATCATCCTCATCCTGGCCGCCACCATGCTCGGCAGCTCCGGCGACGGTTACGAGCGCGTCGGCGGCAGTGTCGCCAGCGAGCGCGAGGCCCGCGCCCTCATTACCCAGCTTGCCTCCGATCTCGCGACTGCTAGATTTCACAAGGACAGCCTCATTGAAAAATCCACCGCCGCCTGGCCCATCGACCGGCTCGGATTTCTCAGCCTCCAGACGGCCACCGCCCAGACCGACGCCGGCCGCATCGGCGACCTCTGCGCGGTGAACTACTACATCCAGGACTTCCCCATCGGCGGCAAATATGTTCGCTGCCTGATGCGCGGGTTCCGCGAAAGTAACGACACTTTTACCGCTGTGAAGTCAACCGGCGCGGACGCAATCGCCGGACTCTTCAAAGAGCGACCCAAGGTTGACGAGCCCATCGCCTTCGGGGTCGTCTCCTTCGAAGCGCGCCCAAGGTCCCGCGACGCCGAGGGCAAATGGATCGACTGGAAGAAAAACGATGTCACCGGCCCCGAAGTGCTGGATATCAAGCTCGTCATCGCCCGCCGCGAGCTCGCCGGGAAGCTCAGGCAGCCCGGCGACTGGGCCGGCGCTGGCAACGCAGGAAAACTGATGGGCGACTCCAACAAAGCCGACCGCAACAAGGATCTCGAAGTTTACGAAACCACCTTACGATTTGGGAATCATGCGACGCTCTAAATCCCACCGCCCGCGCAGCGCGGCCACCGGATTCACCTTGCCGGTCATCCTTGTCGTCGTCGGCGCGCTGCTCATCCTCGCCGTCGGCATCCTGCTCGTCACCGGCGTCGAGCGCAACACGTCCCGCGCGTTTTCTGATAGGGCGCGCGCCGCCCTCGCCGCCCGCGCTGGACTTGAGGACATGAAGGGCATCTTCGCCAAAGAAGCCTCCAATGATGATTTCCTCATTCTCCAAGGCCAGGAGCCCAAGGCCGCGGCAGCCACCAAGGACCCCGCGCCCTATCTCTATCTGGCCCGCGGCTCCGGCGGCGGCACCGATGTGAACTACCGCTATGTCCCGCTCTTCAGCGCGGAAACCGTCCCTGCGATCCCGGTAGGCGGAAGCCTGTTCAAAGCACCCGACGCCAAGGACCTGGTCGGGGTCCGCACCAAGGATCTGGCCGCCCTCCCATGGTATGACTCCGCCAAGGTCGCATGGATCAACATCCCGGACGCCAGTGGCAAAATCGTTTCCCGCTACGCCTACTGGGTGGAGGACCTTCAAAGCCGCGTGGACGCCGGCACCGCGGGAAACACCAAGGGCCCCGAAGGAACCCACAAGCGCTACGGGTGGAAAGTAGGAGACACCTCGGAGGGTGCGAAATTTCCAGCACCCGGACTGAATGCGGAAGAGTCCAGGCCTGGAACCAACGGGCGTGACACAGCGCCGCCGCTCGATCAAATCGCGTTATATGCGCTCGATCCGGCGTCCGTCGCCAAGGATGGGTCCATCTTGGACACGGCGATTATCGACGGGCGCAAGGCGCTCATCTCTCCCGATTCCGTGCTGGCAGTGGCAGGAGTCGCCCCGCCTCTCACCCGCGGTGCGGACGGCCACCTGGTGGATACAACGGCCCGTGCGCTGGAGGAGAATCTGGTGGCCTCGACCAAGCCCTATGACGAGCAACCGGTGGTGCCGTTCGTCACCGGCATCGACACCGCCGTCACCGGCAAGCCAAAGCTCAATCTAAACGCCCTTCTTGCAAAGCCTTCTGCCACCGCGGTCGGTGAAATGGCATCGTGGATCAGCAAGGGAAGCCCTGATTTCGAAAGTCGAAAGGGAGGCTTTCCGGACAATTACCTGAAAACGCTGGCTGCAAATGCATTGGATTACGCGGATCAGGACAGCGAGGCGACCACGTCCGGCAGCATTATGGGACCGGATGCCTATCGCGGCTTGGACGCCTATCCACTGCTGAGCGAGGTGATCCTGCATTTTAAATATCTGGGATTAAAAACCGTGAAAGGGCGCAAGATCATGACCTGGCAGATTCAGGTATTCGTAGAACTCTGGAACCATACGAATATCGAGGTAAGCGGCGCGGCTCGAGTGTCCTATGAGAATAAGCTGAATCTCCCCGCGATGGGCGTCGATGTTGCCAGAACCTTCGACGAGGAGGATTTGTTGTTGGACTCAAAACAGGTTCTGCCCACCTTGCAGAAAATCGGAGATCGGTTCTGGTCGCCCGAGTTTGATGTGGATCTGGCACCCAACCAATACAAGTTTTACAATCCGGTCACTCTTGATTATACGATGGACTTGGGAACAGTTTCAGTCGGGAGTGATTTCAACATCGATGAACTGGGTTACGGCGA
>JBIHZT010000354.1:0-4787 GCA_044240265.1 Luteolibacter sp.
AGACACCGCCAGATCATGTCTCCCATCGACTGGGCCAGGCGGGTCAATCGCTCCTGGCTCGTGCGCAGCAATCTCAACGAACATTCGGAAGCCTGGCTGGACTACCTCGCGGAGCTCGACGACGGGCGTCAGCTGAAATCCTGTGAAATCGCCCGCGCCCTTTGTGACCGTCGTCGGCCTGAGGATGATCCCAAGCCGTGGTTTTACTCCGGGCTTTTTCAGCTTGCCACCGCCGGGGAGGCTAAGTGTTTTCTGGATACCCATCGCGTCACCAAGGCACTGGTGCCCGCAATGGCGGAGGACCCCGAGGTGCGACTCTGGCTCGACCGCGTGGGCCCCGAAACCAGCGAACTTATCAACCGAATTCGCCAGAATCTCGCGCAAGTCCGGCAGACTCATTCCAACGCCTTGAGGTAGAAATCCCGCAATGAAATCGCGTCCAGCTGCTTCTGGTGAGCGATTGGAGCGGCGACTTCGATCTGTCCGCGACGCTGGAGGAGCTCCTCCTCGGCATGAATAAGAGCGTCGAGTTCTTGGGAAATCCGAATGTCGATCGCCTGTAAAGTTGCTTCTATTTCTTCGGTAATTATGGGCGAAAGTTCCTTATTTTTGAGAAACTTAAAGAACTTTTCCCGCTCTAATCTTTTTTCGCTTAAAGCATTCGATTGAATTGAAATTGTGGCTGCCGCCCGAGTGAAGTCGATTTGGTGGTCATCCAAGCCGATAGCGGAATCATCCGCCTCGCGACGGATGGCGAGCGCTCTGGAGTTGATGGCGGCGGCGGTCCAGTGTTTGACGGCAGACTTCAGGGCGGGAAGGACAGAGGCGGGATTCCCGGTGGTGGATTTCTCCAGGCGGTCGATTTCGGCGGCGAGGGTTTGGAGTCGGGTTTCTATGTTTGGAGGATTGGCCTGGATTTCGCCGATCGCCTTGGCATCCGCGGTTTCGAATACATGAACCCTGCCTTGAGCGTCCGCGATGAAGGCTCTTTTTCCTTCGGAGTCGAGGGCGACAGCGGTAGGCAGAGCCGGGAGTTTTCCGACGAGATCACGAGCGGGGCTGAAGTCGGATTTCCAAAGCCTGGCCTTCATGTCGCGTCCGACGGTGAGCGAAGACCCGTCACGGGCGAAGGCGAATGCGGTGACGCCGCCAGGGTGGGCGTCGATTTTTTTGACTTCGCTGCCACCATTCATTTCCCAGAACCGGACGCTGCCGTCCTCGGAAGCGGTGGCGAGCAAGTTCGAGTCACTGCGGAAAATGGTGGCAGTGATCGCCGCCTGGTGGCCGCGGAGGGTGTGGAACTCGCTGGCAGAGACGCTTTCCCAGACCCAGACACCGCCATTGCGGTCGCCACTGGCGAGCAGGACGCCGTCGGGGGAGATGTCGAGGGCGGTGATCCAGTCAGTGTGTTTTTTAATGGATTGGACGGGTGTGTCGGATTGCGTGTTCCAGATTTTCAAAAGGCGCGAGGGACCGCCGGTGGCGACGATGTCGAACCCCGGGCGAATGTCGGCCGCTAGCACGCTGTCGAATTCCTTGGCGACGGTGAGCAGTCGTACGCCGGTGGTGATGTCGAAGGTGACGGTGATTCCCGATTTCCCCGGAACTCCGCCGCCGACGATGAGGTAGCGGGCGTCAGGCGTGAATGCCAAGGAAATCGGATCACCTTCAGGAAACGGAAGGATTCCTGCTAGCTCCAAAGAATCCGTGTGATGAAGAAGAATCTGGCGTTGTCCGGTGATTGCCAGCAGCGGAGCCCAGGGGGATGCGGCTAGCGCATGAATGGCGGCCGGGCGGGCCGTGACGACCGGTGGCTCCAGCAAGAGATGGGCCGGCATCGGCGGTGGTCCGTCAGGTTTTGCCGCTGGATCGGAACGCAGTGCTGTCTCGAATTTCGGCTTGGACGGCTTGCGGGCCGACGAGGATTTGTTTTCGAGTAGACCGCCACTGATCCAGTTTTTGAGAATGGTGATTTGCCCGGCGGAGAGCTTGTCACCCTCCGGCGGCATTTTCTTTTCACCGGTTTGCTGGACGCAGGTGATCAACGGCGAGCTGGTGTCGCCCGGTTCGGCGATTTTTCCGCCCGAGCCACCCTTGAGCGTCAAGGCAAACGATGAAAGGTCGAGTCCACCCTTGGTTTTGTCCGGGTTGTGACAATTCAGGCAGGATTGTTGGAAAATCGGAAAGACGTGATCGTCATAAGTCACCTTTTCCTCGGCGATAGCCAAGGAAGGAAGGGCGATCGAGGCAATGAGGCGCTGCTTCATCCGGAAATCCAAGTGGAATAATTCACCTGAATACGTGCGCGATTCCCCCGGGTCTAGCGATGAAATCCAGAAACCTCACATTCATCTCCAGGGAGGAGGGGATTCCCGGGGACCTCCTGAGTTTCAGGAGCGCACGGCGGTGAACGGCTGGGGGGCGATCGCCGGAACCGCCAGCGCGATCAGCGCGCAGAGGGCAGCGAGCGGCAGCACGGCGAATTGCACGGGATCTTTGATCAGGATGGTCGCGAATTCGTAATACGCGCGCTGCTCCGGCATGTTGAAAATAAGCGCGGGAACGGTAGTCAGGAAGACGAGGAGCAGGGCTGGGGCGCACAGCAGCATCATGATGGTTGCATGCTTGATACTCAGGCGAGTCGTAAAAAGAAGGAATGGACCACTGATGAAGGTCAGGCGCATGAGTCGGACGGCTCCTTGGACGGTGAAAATGCGTGGGTGGACCGTGTCTTTCGATTTGCGGGCTGTGGCTTGTTTAAGGGTGTGGGACATGCTCATTCAATGACACTCTATCACGTAGGATACCAGTAATTTTTACTAATCCTGATCATTTTGTTGCGAATCGCCCCGAATATTAAAAATTACTTAAGATTTCTTAAATTAGTTTCAAGATTCCACGCAATGGCATGATGGGGACGGAAAGAGCAAATTGGTTAATTTCTGCGAATCGAGATGGCGCGACAATCGGACGAGGGCGAGCTCAGCCAATCGCGATTTCAGCAGGGAAATCCGGGGTGCTTCAAAATGATTGAATCGGCCGTTTGACTTTCCGGTTTGAATCGATTGATCCTCACCCGCGTATGCGAGAACTGACTATCCCTGAATCTGGATCGAAGCGAAAACTGGTGGATGCCGCCGAAGAATTGTTCGCGGAAAAAGGGTTCGAGGCGGTTTCGGTCAGGGATATCACTTCCCTCGCCAAAACCAACGTCGCTGCTGTCAATTATTACTTCGGTAGTCGAGACGGCCTGTTGACGTTGGTCATGACGCGCTACATGACGCCGGTGAATGAGGAGCGGATCGCACGTCTGGAGACGCTTGAGCGGAAATGGTCGGGGAAATCCGTGCCGATCGAGGAATTGATCGATGCGCTAGTGCGTCCGTTGGTCGGCCAGGTGAAGAAGTCCGAGTTGTCCGAACGCTTGTTTTATAAGCTGATGGGGCGGATTTTTGCTCAGCAAGGCGACGGATTACCGCCACAAATCGAGGAGCAGTTGCGGCAGGTGTTGCAGCGTTTCACACGGGCGTTTGTAAAGGCGCTGCCCACCGTTGCGACCGATGAATTGAGCTGGCGGATTCACTTCATGGCGGGTGGCATGATCCACCTGCTCACTCATCAGGAAGTCTTGCAGCGGCTTACGAACGGCGCCGCCGGGACGCCGACGATGGAGGCCACGCTCGGCCGCTTCGTGCGCTTCGCCGCCGCTGGGTTGCGGGAAGGGGTGGAGGTCGAGGTGGCTGCCGCAAAGGGACCGCAGGAGCTGTTTGATTTTTGAGTTCACGGGCGGAGGATTTTTGAATTTCGGAGTGTTCAAACCGCTCCGTCGTCCTAGGTTCCTGCCCCCGTATGTCTGTCAAAATCCGTTTCACTTCCGCCACCGCCACCGGCTTGGTTCTTGCCAAAGTCGGTCATCCCCAACGCGACGAACCACTCCAGACTTCGAAGGAGGTTTTCAAGATCGACGACAAAGACCAGGAGCCGCTTGCCGCGATTTTTCTCAAGCCGTTCAAGAACCTGACCGCCCACCGTTTCAGCCATCATTCGTCGCTCGATCAGCATGAGATGAACGCCTACGCGGCGGCGATTTTCGCTTCGGACGACGGGCTGCTGGAAAAAGGCTGTGACATCGCCAAGCGCCTCTACGCCAAGTCAAACCACCCGAACATCAAGTCCGGCGACCTTTGTATTTCGCTCGTCAAGGACATCGACATCGACGGCGAGCTCACGCAGGCCATCTGCATTCTCAAATCAGAAACGGTCGTGCCGTTCCTGAGCATTTCCACCCGCGACGGCGACCTGGAACTGCACACCGAGCAGGGGATCAACCCGGAGAAAATCGACAAGGGCTGCCTGATTCTCAACCATCTCGCTACCAAGGGCTATTACGTGCTCACCTTCGACCGCACCGGTTCGGATTCGCGCTTCTGGGTGCGGGATTTCCTCGGTGTGGTGCCCATCACCGACAGCCCGTTCCTGACGAACAAATACGCCAGCATGGCCGTGGCGTTCATGGAGAAGGAGAAAAAGGAAAAGCCGACCGCCGACGATGACACGCCGCCGTGGGACACCTCGAACGCCGCACGCGACGCGATCACTTACTTCGAGGAGAAGGAAAAATTCGACCTCCAGGAATTCGAAGAGGAAGTGCTGAAAACTCCGGAGGCCAAAGCGAAATTCGCCGAACACCGCACCAAGATCGAGGAGGAGCAGGGCCACAAACTCGAAGACTCGTTCGAGATTTCCAAGAAGGACGTCAGCAAGGCGAAGAAGAAAATCCGCACCTC
>JBIHZT010000258.1:0-5803 GCA_044240265.1 Luteolibacter sp.
CGAGGTGGTGAGCAGCGCGGCGGTCTTCGCCTCGTGGATGCGGACGAGGTCGCGCTTGGTGAGTTTTTTCCCTTCGCCCTCCAGGTCCATCACCTGTCCGCCGATGAGTTTGCGGCTGCCGCCGGTTTCCGCCAGTTCGGTGATGTAGTCGCGGGCGCCGTAGCGTTTGGTCGCCGGGGTTCTGGCGAGCACGATGAACGATTCCGTTAGTAGCGCGTCGCCGCAGAGCACGGCCATGCCCTCGCCGTAAACCTTGTGGCAGGTGGCGCGGCCGCGGCGCAAATCGTCGTCGTCCATCGCCGGCAGATCATCGTGGACAAGCGAGTAGGTGTGCATCAGTTCCACCGCGCAGGCCGGAGCGAGCGCGTTGGAAATTTCCCCGCCACACGCTTCCGCCGCTGCCAGGCAGAGCACCGGGCGGAGGCGTTTGCCACCGGCGAAAACGCTGTAGCGCATCGCCGCGTGGATGGTCGCCGGGCGTTCCTTGGCTTTCGGCAGGAACGCGTCCATCGCCGTGTCCACTTCGGCGGCGCGGGCGGTGAGGTAGGTTTTCAAGTCCATGGCGAGAAGTTGAGAGTTGAAGGTTGAAAGTTGAGAGTGAAGAGGAAGAGCCGTTCATTTTCTAACTCTCAACCCTCAGCCATCCACTCTCAACCTCTTCAAAGAATCTCCGCGATTTGCACGGCGTTGAGCGCGGCGCCCTTGCGCACCTGGTCGCCGACGACCCACAGATCGAGCGCGTTGTCGAAGACGAGGTTCTTGCGGATGCGGCCGACGAGGCAGTCGTCCTTGCCGGTCGTGTCGAGCGGCACGGGGAAAACCTTGTTGGAAATGTCATCCACCACCCGCACTCCCGCTTTGCCCGCGTATGCGGCGCGCGCGGCGTCGGCATCCACCGGCCGCTCGAACTGCGCGGTGATGGAGACCGAGTGCGACCGATAGACCGGCACCCGCACGCAGGTGCAGGATACCCGCAGGTCGGGCAGGTTCATGATTTTCCGGCCCTCGTTGAGCATCTTCATCTCCTCCTTGGTGTAGCCGTTTTCGGTGAAGGCATCCACCTGTGGAATCACGTTGAAGGCGATCTGGCGTGGATAGACCTTGAGCGTCACCGGCTCGCCGGCTTGGATCGCCTTCATCTGCTCTTCCAGCTCGACGATGCCCTGGGCTCCGGAACCGGAAACCGCCTGATAGGTGGAGGCGATGATCGAGCGCAGGCCGAACGCCTGGTGCAGCGGGGCGAGCGCCATCAGGGAAATGATCGTCGTGCAGTTCGGGTTCGCGATGATCCCGCGCGGGCGGTTTTTGGCGGCTTCCGGATTGATTTCTGGAACGACCAACGGCACGTCGGCGTCCATCCGGAAGGCGGAGGAATTGTCGATGACCACCGCGCCGGCGGCAGCGGCGGAGGGGCCGAATTCCAGGGAGATCCCGCCGCCCGCGCTGAAGAGCGCGATGTCCACATCGGCAAACGAATCGTGGGTGAGCTCCTCGACGGTGATTTCCTCGCCGCGGAAGGTCATCTTTTTTCCGGCGGACCGTGCCGAAGCGAGAAGCTTCAACTTGCTGAGTGGGAAATTCCGCTGCTCAAGGCAAAGGAGCATTTCGACACCGACGGCACCCGTCGCACCAACGATCGCTACATGGGGATGATTCATTTTGAGGAAGCCGGCGTCTTTTGCCGGGGCGCGGAGCATACCGGGATCCGCCGTGCTGGCAACCGATTCGTGTCTATTTCAAAAACGGCCGGACGATGACTTCCGCGGCGAGGGTGTGGCCGCGGAGGTTGGGGTGGTTCGGCTGGCTGAGGAGTTCGGTTTGCGGGGTGCCCTTGGCGACCTCGGCCTGCCAGGCGGCGAGGACATCCGCGAGCAGTAAGTTTTCCTCCTTCGCGAGGCGGCGGATGAGATCGGCGCATTGGCAGAGCGGGTCCTGAGGGGCGGTGAGATTCGCGGCAGAGTCGCCGGTGGGGGTGATGAGGATCACGGGGACGCCGGCTTTTTTCGCGGAGGAAATCATGGAGCGCCAGGCGGCTTCGACTTGGTCGCGAGGTTGTTTGCGGTCGTTGAGCGCGTAGTCGATGAATACGACGTCCGGATGGTGGCAGAGCACGTCGCGCTCGAAGCGGGCGGCTCCCTGAATGCTGTTTTCACCGCCGATGGCCGTGACGATGATGTTGATGACGGCGAATGGGTAGCGGGGCTTGAGCTCCTGATACACGAGTTGCGGGTAGGATTCGAAGGGCTTCACCTCCGGCGTCTTGTGGTAACCGGAGGGTACGCTATGGCCGTGGAAGACGAGATTGATGGTCCTGTTCTCCGGCCACTTGACTTGAAGCCCGGCAAGCAGGGCTGGCGGCAACGCAGGCTCAGCCGCAAGAACCGGAGTGATGCTGAATGCCAGCAGGAGGAGGAATTTTTTCATGTAATTGAATTGCCTTAAACGTTGGATGACGGGGAGGAATTTCATTTCAGATCCCGGGGATTGCATGCTGGCGGAACAAGTACAGATTCTCTGCGTGATGTCTGAGCCGCTGCTATACGAATCCCACTGCCACACTCCGCTTTGTAAACATGCTTTCGGCGAGCCGGATGAATATGCCGCCGTCGCGCTGGCCCGGGGATTCAAGGGCATCACGTTCACCTGCCACTGTCCGCTGCCGGGTGGCTTCTCCGCGAACGTGCGGATGGCTCCGGAACAGTTCGACGACTACGTGGCGATGATCGCCGCGACCCGCGAGGCGTTCGCCGGGCGGTTGGACGTGCGGCTGGGTCTGGAAAGCGATTTCTATCCGGGAGTCGAGCCGTGGTTGGAGAAGCTCCACGCCAGCGCGCCGCTGAGCCACGTGCTCGGTTCGATTCATTATCAGGTTGGTGACTATCGGAAGCTGTTTTATACCGGGAATGTGCACAGCTATCAGGAACTTTATTTCGAGCATCTCGCGCTTTCCGCGGAAAGCGGGTTGTTCGACACTCTGGCGCATCCGGATCTGATCAAGAACGAGTCGCCGGCGGATTGGGATTTCGTGCGGATCTGTCCGCACCTGGAGCGGGCTCTGGACCGGATCGCGGCGACCGGGGTGGCGATGGAGCTCAACACGAGCGGCGTGCAGAAGGCGCTGCCGGAGATGAACCCGTCGCCCGCGCAGTTGGGCATGATGTGGGAGCGCGGGATCCCGGTGGTGATCGGCGCCGACGCGCATGTGCCGGAGCGCGTGGGTGATGGCTACGCGAAAGCGCTGCGACTTCTCCAGCAGGCGGGATACTCGGAAGTGAGCTATTTCCTGGACCGGAAACGTCGGGCGGTACCGATTCAAATGGCGCTGGCCCAGCTGGAGGACGTCTGCCTCACCAGCTGAAAATGAATTTCGCGAACCCGTGATAGATCGGGATTCCGAGCACGATGTTGAAGGGGAAGGTGATGGCCAGCGAGGAAGTCAGGTAGAGCGCCGCGCTGGCTTGGGGCAGGGCGATCCGCACGGCGGCGGGAGCCGCGATGTAGGATGCGCTGGCCGCGAGGGTGGCCAGCACGGTGGTGCCGCCGAGGCTGAGGCCACACCACTTTCCGAGCAGCGCGCCGAGGAATCCGTGGGCCAACGGCATGACGAGCGCGAAGGCCACCAGACGCCAGCCCGCCGCCTTCAGGTCGCTCAGGCGGCTGCCGGTGATGAGACCCACTTCGAGGAGGAAAAGCGCGAGCACGCCCTTGAACGGCGCGTCGAAAAGCGGCGCGACCTGGTCGAAGCCCTTCTTCCCGCAGAGCAGGCCGATCACCAGCCCGCCTAGCAGAAGGATGATGCCTTTGCCGGTGAGCAGGTCGTGCAGCAGGTGGCCGAAACCGCCGGATTGAGACGTGCCGCCATTGGATTTCCGCATGGCGAGGAAGACGGCGACGATGATGGCCGGTGCTTCCATGACCGCCAGCAGCGCCGGGGCGTAACCCTCGACCGGGACCTTGGAAGTCTCCAGAAACGCCAGCACCGCGCTGAAGGTGACCGCCGAGACCGAGCCGTAATGCGCGGCGATGGCCCCCGCGTTGGTGGAATCGAGGCGGACGAAGCCCTTGAGGATGAGGAAACTCCACACCGGGATCGCGCAGCTCAGGCCGATGGCGGAGAGCAGCGGCCAGCCGACGACGCTGAGGCTGACGCCTTCCAGTTTCATGCCGCCCTTGAGGCCGATGGCGAACAGCAGATAGATGGTAAGCGCGGTGTAGAGCTCGTCGGGAAACTTCAGGTCGCTTTTGATCAGTGCCGCGAAGATGCCGAGCGCGAAGGCAAGGACCATGGGGGAAAGCAGGCTGGCGGCGAGGGATTGGATGAGTTCCATGAGGGAGTGGTGCTTGCAGGTTTCGCGATCCCGTTGTTCAATTTCCTGAATTCTGAAGCGCGAACTGCGATTCGTGTATTACCCATCATATTTCAACGTCAACCTCGAAAATGAAAAAAAACGCACCACTACGTCCGGATGCCGCGGGCTGGACTTTCTTCACCAACCACGCGCATGTGCTGCTTTGTCTGGCGGCCGATCCGGAAATGCGGCTTCGCGACGTCGTCACGGTCGTGGGCATCACCGAGCGCGCGGTGCAGAAAATCATCGCGGAACTGGAAGCCGGTGGCGTGTTGGAACGGGAGCGGCGGGGCAGGCGCAATGTTTACCGGATCATCGGAAATCTCCCGCTGCGCCACCCGGTGGAGGCGCATTGCACGGTGGCGGGGCTGACCCGCTTCGTGTTGGACGCGAAGGCGTGAGGCGGGGGAAAGAGAGGAGCTGGAATTAAAAACGAAAAACAAACGAACGATCCGGAGCCCGCACTCCGGCTTGCCGCGATGAAGGCAAACCGAAGGTTGAGCTCCGGACGATATTCATCCGAATCCGGGCGGACGTGGTATTTCTAACGTCAATCTCAATGGCCCAGCATCCATGGCCGGGCGGAGGGCTTCTGGGAGTTGAGGACGCCGAGCTTGGTCTCCTTGGTGCGGGTGGGCCGGATCTTCGTGCCGGTTGTGCCGCAGCCGCAACCGCTGCCGCAGGAGTGGGCGTTGCTGATCCGCGGCTCGTGACGGCTTTTTTCGTTCACGGCGTGGGCCTTGCGTTTGACCGGGCTCATCAATGCGAGGTTGGGCGCAAGGATGAGCCGCTGGCCGACGCGCGAGCACTCGGGACACGGCGTCGGGTCGTTACGCTCATCGATGGTTAGAAGCGCGCGGAAGTCGCCGCACTCGGGGCAGGAGAAGTCGTAGACTGGCATGGCGGCGGCGGGTTAGAGCACTTTCGCGAGGTCGAAGCCGGGCGTGACGCTCTTGATCGGGCCGTTGGCGTTCGGCATGATGTCGAAGTCGAAGATTTCCGTCGGCAGCCAGAGCGTTGCGCAGGCGTTGGGAATATCGACGATGCCGCTGATGTGGCCTTCCACCGGGGCGGTGCCGAGGATTGCGTAGGCCTGCTCGCCGGTATATCCGAACTTCTTCATGTACTCGATGGCGTTGAGGCAGGCCATCTTGTAGGAGACGAACGGATCGAGGTAGTGCTGCTTGCCCGCTTCATCGACGGAGATGCCTTCGAAGATGATGTGGCGTTTGTAGTTAGGGGTGAGCGGGCTCGGGATGAAGAGCGGATTGCGGATGGCGTATTTCTCCATGCCGCCCTTGAGCACGCTGACGCGGATATCGAGGTAGCCGGCCATTTCGATGGCGCCGCAGAAGGTGATCTCGCCGTCGCCCTGGCTGAAGTGGATGTCGCCCATCGAGAGACCGCCGTCTTTGACATAGACCGGGAAATAGACCTTGGACCCCTTGGTGAGG
>JBIHZT010000259.1:0-5801 GCA_044240265.1 Luteolibacter sp.
GAATTTTCTGAAGTTGTGAGATTTTCACCCGGTGAGACGGGGGCCAGAACCATCCGAGCGCCCCTTGAGACTCGGGATCACGCCTGTCGGACTCGGTTTTCTCGGGTTCTTCGTCATGCTCGGGGTGGCCATGTCCGGAACGTGGCTGGTCAAGCTGCTCATGATGTTTTTCCGGTGGCTGGAATCATGACTTGAACAAATCATTGATGTCGCCGCATCAATGATTCGTGCTGCAGACTAACCTCCTTGCCGGACGAACGGGATGAGCTCGGACCATTTCGTGATGACGAGGTCCGGGGCACACTCGCCGGGACGCAGCGAGTCGGGGTGGCCGGTGAAGAGCGCGGTTTGGAATCCGGCGGCGGTTGCGGGGAGGATGTCGTGCAGGGGATCGTTCCCGACGACGAGGGTCTCTCCGGGAGTGATTCCGCGGCCGGACAGGCGGTCGGCGAGCAGTTCGAATAGCGCGGGCGCGGGCTTGGCGACGCCGTGCTGATAGGAAAGGATGCTGAGCTCGGGGGCGAACAAGTCCGCGATGCCGCCGAGGGAGGCGAGGGTATTGGATTGGGCGTTGGAAATCAGGCCGAGCGAGATGCCGGAGCGGGCGAGCTTGCCGATGATCTGCTCCGCGCCGGGCATGGGGCGGGCCGGGTGCCAGGCGGCTTCGAGCGCCTCGACGAGCGCGCTGGTGTCGGTGCCGGGCGGAAGTCCGAGGATTTCCCGCCATAGGACGCGGAGGTCGATTTCCGGGAACTCGACTCCGGCGGCGGCATGGTGGCGGAGTACGGCGGCGTGAAGCTCGCCGCTTGGCGAGGCGGGCGGCGCGTGGTCGAAATTCCGGAGGATTTCCCGCAGCACGGGATCGGCGAAGGGATCCGGCCGGACGCCGCCGGCCGGAGCAATGAGCAGGGTGCCGTAAATGTCGAAGATGACGGCGCGGACCGCCTCGACCGGGGCGGCGGGCTTGAGGGCGGAGAGCAGGAAGTGGAAGCCGCCGGGAGTGAGATGGCAGTCGAGGATGCGTGCGGGTGGCAGGTGGCACACGGGCGCGGCGGGCTGGCTGGCGAGGTCTTGATAGAGGGCGGTGAGTTTTTCCTGATAGTTCTCCGGCGAGTAAGGGGCGAGTTGGGCGGGCGTGGCGGTGGGGCGATGGTCGGCGATGGCGGCGATGGCGGCGGCGAGCCAGTCGCTGGCAGGCCGGGTGATGCCGTCGATTTCGACGAGCGGGACGAGTCGGTTGGCGGGGTCCGAGATGAAGCGTTCGATGATGCCTTGCTGCAGCGGTTCCGGCAGGTTGCCGAAATCGAGCCAATCGTCCTGGCAGAGCCGGGCGAGCGAGGCCTCGATGAATTCGTTGGAAAGCGGGCGGCGGTAGGCGCGGTGGTTTCTCTCAAGATCGACGGTGAGATGGTCGCGCAGGATGGTGAGGTCCATCCAGTCGATGGGCACGAGCAGCCGGTCGTAGAGGTTTCCTGAGCGGATGCCGTGGCGGGCGTGCTCGGCGGTGAGGTGGGGGAGGTTTCTGCCTAGCAGCGGCTTGCCGTGGGCGGCGGCTTCGAGAAAGGGCAGGCCGAATCCCTCGGCGACGGAGGTGGTGACAAAATGGCTGGCGTGCGCGATCCACGAGTCGAACCCGGTGGCGGCCCCGGCGGCGGGGGAGAAGCGGCCGACGACGTCGAACTCGATGGGGAGCTGATGGCGTTTTGCGAATTTCCGCCAGTGGTCGTGGACAGGAAGCGCGTCGGGATTGAGCGGGGCGCGGCTGACGGCGAACCAGGTGCCGGCGGGCGCGAGCGCGGCGAGGAAGACGAGCTCGCCGAGGTTCTTCCGCCGGATGCCGCGGACGGGGGCGAAGAGGATGGCGGCGGAGGACGCCGGAGCGGCGAACGGGGTTGGAAGGGGAACGGGGTTGGGCAGGAGGGTGGCGTTTTTCGGGGGGAGTCCGGCGTCGGTGAAAATCCGGAGGTCGCGGGAATTGAGGAAGGCGTAGCGGATGCGCGGGGAAAACGGATAGAGCGTGGGGCGGTCGGCGATGAGCGGATAGTTCGCGGGGCGTCCGGCTTCGGCGAGGTCGTGAATGTGCAGGACGAGCCGCTCGCCGGAATCCGCGAGACGGGCGATGACGTCCGGCAGGAGGAGGTTTTTTCCGAGGGAATGATTGTGGAAATGCCAGACATCGGGCGGTCCACCGAGGGCGGAGGTGGCGGCGGCGCGAAGGTTTGTTAGTAGTTCTCCGGCGGTGAGATTCCCGGGATCGGTGACGTAGCCGAGGCCGGTGACGTTCTCGCCGGTGAGGATGACGTGGCGCACGCCTGCGGCCGTCAGGACCTGCGATGTGGTCTCGATGACGCGGGTGACGCCGCCGGGCGCGAGGTGATAGTGGACGATGGCGACTCGCATGACGGCGGGAGGAGGCTATTCAACGCCTTTCCAGTCGCCGATGGGTTTGACGAAATGGGCGTTGATGTCTGGCATGGCGCTCAACCGGCGGGCTTGATGGAGACGAGCAGGGCGTTCTCGGCTTTGAGGTATTTTTTGGCGAGCGCGTTGATTTCTGCGAGGGTGATTGAGCGGTAGTCGGCATCGCGGCCGCGGGCGAGCTCGAGGCGCTTGGGATCGGCTTGGGACTGGCTCATGACGGTGCCGAGCCAGTAGCTGTTGTCGCGGAGGGATTTTTCGAGTTGGCCGAGAGTGGGCTTGAGCGCGCGGTCGAGTTCGTCGGCGGTGGCGCCGGTGTTGGCGAAGTTGTCGGCGAGATCGCGCATGGTTTTTAGGAGCAGGTCGAGGTCCTCGGGTTTGCCGATGCTTTGGCCGATGATGTAGCCGACGCCCTCCAAGGCGTCCGAGCCGGAGGCACCGGCGTTCGGGCTATAGGAGGCGCCGAGCTTCTCGCGGATTTCCTCACGGAGACGGTCGCCGTAGATTTCTCCGAGAATGTTGAGGCGGCGGAATTCCTTTTGATTTCCGCGGATGCCGACGGTTTTCCAAAGGGTGGTGGCGACAGCCTGGGAGATCTTGGAGTCGTAGGTGAACACTTTGGCTGCGGGGGCGTTGGGGAACTTGATCTTGCGGGCGTCCGGCAGGGCGGCGGCCGCGGGAGCGCGGGGCGGCAGCGCTCCGAAGGTGGCGAGAAGGTCGGGCAGGATTTTTTCGATTTCGAAATCACCGACGATGGTGAGTTCGAGGTAGCCCTTGGTGAGTTCGGGGGTGAGCCACTTCTTCGCATCGTCGATGGTGTAGGAGGAGAGTTTCTCGACGGGGGCGATGGTGAAGCGCGGGTCGCCGCCGTGGATCCAGGCTTCCATTTCCTGCTGCGGACCGCTGGTCGTGTGCTTGAGCTGTTGATACATCATGGGCACGGCTTTCTGGAACTGCCAGAGAGCCTCCTCCCGATAGCCGGGGTCGGTTAGCGAGGCGCACATGAGCTGCGTCTGGGTGGCGAAATCCGCTGGCGTGGTGGTGCCGCCGAGGGTGAACGCGTCCTCGCCGATGGTGAGCGAGCTTCCCACATTCTTGCCTGCTAGAATCTGCTGGAGATCGTCATTGGTGTGTTTGCCGAGTCCGCCGCCTTCGAAAACCGCGGTGGCGAAGGTGTCGAGCATCGGCATGTCCTTGGGCTGGGTCAGTTTGCCGGAGCCGACACGGGCGAGCAGCCGGACTTTGCCCTTTTCGAAATCGGTGGGCTTCAGATTGACGCGGACCTGGTTGGACAGAACGAGCTGGGTGATTCCGAGATCATTCACCTCCTTGCGTGAGAGCACGGTGCCGGGTTGGCCAAAGTCGGTGTAGCCGAAGGCCTGGGTGGCGCGCTGGACGGGGGCTTCGACCGGCTTGCCGCGGGATTCCTCAAAGAGTGCGGCGAGGTCTTTTTCCGCGTTTTCCGGCTTCTGTTTGGTGGTGAGGATCAGGTGGTGGCCGGGGGCGTCCCAGAATTTCCTGAACGCCTCGTGGCAGGACTTCACGTCGATGGAATCGAGGGCGGTCTTGGCGAGCGCGAGGTCGGTTTCCGGATCTGAGAAAACCGTGTTGTCGTTAATGGAGCTGGCGAGCACGGTGGCGATGCTGTCAGACTTGCGGGTGGATTTCTGCTTCACCTGTTGTTCGTAGGCGTTGAGCAGGTTGGACTTGGCCTCGGCGAGCTCTGCCTCGGTGAAGCCGTGGTCCATCGCGCGGCGGAATTCCTGTTCGATGACGGGCACCGCTTCCTGCCAGCGGTCATCGGCGGCGGTCACATCGATGGAACCGAGTTCGAGGTAGTTGAAAAGCGTGTTGTCGGAGGCTGAGCCGGAGGCGATCGCCGAGCCTTCGATTTTCGAAAGCCGGTCGAAGCGGCGGCTGATGATCGAGTGGGCGATGTCCAGCGGCAGGAGCGCGGCGCGGTTGGTCGCGGTATCCGGCTTCGGCTGATAGGGGCGGACGAGAGTGAGGGAGACATCGGTGGAGCTGAGTTCCTTGTCGGCGAAAACAGCGGTTTCGATGCCCTCCGGCTGCTTGATGGGGCCGAGATCGGGGTCTTTCCCGGGATTGGCCGGGTTGCTCATGGAGGCGAAAGTTGCTTTGATCGTGCTTTCCATTTCCTGCGGATCGACGTCGCCGACGACGATGAACGTCATGCGTTCCGGGGTGTAGAAGCGGCGGTAAAGGTCCTGGAACCGCTCGCGGGGCGCGGCCTTGATGACCTCCTCGGTGCCGATGGGAAACCTCCGCGTCACCAGCGAGTCCGGCAGGATTTTGGCGAACTGCTGCTCCATGATGCGGGTGCCGACGGAATCGCGGCTGATTTTTTCCGATAGGATGACGCCGCGTTCCTTGTCGATTTCCTCGGCGGTGAGGAGCGCTCCGTCGCCGAAGTCCCGCATCACGGTGAAGCCGAGTTTGAGGGTGTCCGGCGAGAGGTCCGGCAGGTCGAGCATGTAAACCGTCTCGTCGAATGAGGTGTAGGCATTGGCGTGGGCACCGAAGGAAATCCCAAGGCGCTGCATTTTCGGGATCAGCTCAGCGGCGGAGTAGGTCTTGGAGCCATTGAAGACCATGTGTTCGAGGAAATGGGCGATGCCGCGCTGGTCGTCCGCCTCCATGAGTGATCCGGCGGAAATATGCAGGCGCAGGGAGATCCGGTTCGGCGGCTCGGAATTGGGATGGATGATGTAGCGGAGTCCGTTGTCCAGGGTTCCAAAAGTCGTGGCTTTGTCGGGAGCGATGTCGGATCCGGCCTGCGGCCACGCCTTGTGAGTCGCTTTGATCGTCGGAACTTCGGCCGCAGGCGGTGGAATGGAGACGCCAGGCGAGGTGGCCTCGGGGGCGGCGGGCTTCTCAACCACTGCCGGTGAACGGGGGATGGGTGCCTTGTCCGAACGCAGCGAAAGGATGGTCGCTGTGAGGGCCAGAACAAGAACGAGAATAAGCGGCGTAGCCTTCTGCATGGCGGGAAGGTGGTTGAGGCGACGCCAGCTTGGCAACGCTGAAAACCGGTGATCCGGTAGTCCTGAAGCACGAATCCAATAAACTTTGAGAAAACGGGGTTGCAATCCTCCGGGCGACGTGGTGTTTTTCCGGCCGAGCAATCGATGATGTGCGCGCGTGGCGGAATTGGTAGACGCGCTAGATTCAGGTTCTAGTGGGGGCAACCCTGTTCAGGTTCGAGTCCTGTCGCGCGCACCATATTGATTCTCAATGAGTCCCGAAGCTGAAGAGTCTCGGGATTTTTCGCTAGAAAGTGGGCGTGTGTATTTATTGCGCACTTATTCTCCGGGCCTATTAGGGGTTGGGCGACCGCCCCACAGGTTTCGTGTAGTTGGCAT
>JBIHZT010000260.1:0-5799 GCA_044240265.1 Luteolibacter sp.
TTCCGGCCGGGCGAATCTCCACGGCATCCGCGACCTGCACGGGCTGGTGTGGGAGTGGACCAGCGATTTCAACTCCGCGATCGTCACCGGCGACGCGCGCGGCGACACCGGCCTGGAGCGCCAGCTATTCTGCGGCGCGGGCTCGCTCGGGGCCAAGGACACCTCGAACTATCCCGCCTTCATGCGCTTCGGCTTCCGCTCCAGTTTAAAAGCCGGCTACACCGTCCACAACCTCGGATTCCGCTTCGCCAAAGACCTATGAAAACCATCCTCTCCATCATCCTGCTAGCCGCCGGCCTCGTTTGCGCCGCGGAAAAACCACCCTGCTGCCGCGAGAACGCACCCGCCACGCCGCTGGCCGACAAGTCGCTCTATCAACTCGAATCCACCTGGACGTCCGACGTCGGCAAGGATGTGAAACTCGGCGTGCTGCGCAGCCGTCCGCAGATCGTGGCGATGTTCTTCACCACCTGCGAATACGCCTGCCCGATCATCGTGGAGAACATGAAAGCCATCGAGAAAGCGATGCCGGAAAACCTGCGGAGCCAGGTGGACTTCCTGCTGGTGAGCTTCGATGTCGAGCGCGACACGGTGGCGGCGCTCAAGGACTATCGGGCGAAGAAGGAACTCGCCACCGCCCGCTGGACGCTGCTCCGCGGCAAGGAGGACGACGTGCGCGAACTCGCCGCGCTGCTCGGCATCAACTATCAGCGCGACGCGCGGGGCCAGTTTTCCCACTCGAACACCATCAGCGTGCTCAACGCCGGGGGCGAACTCGTTTTCCAACAGACGGGCCTGAACAAGGACGCCAAGGAAACTGTCGCCGCGATTGAAAAGATGTTGTCCGCCAAATCTCCATGAGCTTCCCCGCCTGCCGCCACGCCAAACGCAAACCCAAACCCGCCGTCCAAACCCTCGTTTGGCTCGGCAGCGAACCCTACCGCCTGTTTTTCCTCAGCGGCATCCTGTTCAGCATCGCGGGAGTGGCGATGTGGCCGCTGTTTTTCTCCGGGCACTTCCCGTTCTATCCGGGCGTGAGCCACGCGCGGGTGATGATCGAGGCCTTCGGCGGCGCGTTCGTGGTGGGCTTCCTCGGCACCGCCGGCCCGCGGATGCTCTCCGCACCGCGGTTGAAGCCGTGGGAGCTGGCCACGTTTTTCCTGCTGCATCTCGCCAATGGTCTCTGCCATCTGCGCGGACTCACGGTCTGGGGTGACTCCTTGTTTCTGCTATTGTTAGTCACCTTCGCCGCTTCGCTTGGAACGCTGTTGATCTTCTTCCGCAAGGAATGGCCGCCGCCGGCGATGCTGCTGGCCGCCACCGGACTGGCCTGCGGGATCGCCGGCACGGTGATCTGGCTGAATCTCGCGTGGGTGGCGGATCCGCGCATCCAGCGACTCGCCGGACTGCTTCTCTATCAAGGCTTCCTGTTGGGACCGGTGATGGGCGTGGGTATCTTCCTTTTTCCACGACTGCTCGGCGGCGAGTTCGGCGAGAACGTGACCTTCCGCCGTATGGCACTCGCCGCCGTCGCGTTGCTCGCCAGCTTCGCGGTGGAAATCTGGGTCCATCCCGCCGCCGGCGAGATCCTGCGGACGGCCGCATTCATTTTCACGCTCGCCCATGTCCCCTGGCGGCGCGCCAAGGATGCGGTCTCGCCTGGCACGCTGGCCAACGCGCTGCGCTTCTGGTGCTTGCCGCTCGCGCTGATCGGGCTGGTCGCGCCGGCGTTTTCGCCGTTGCAGCACATCGCGCTCGACCACCTGCTGTTCGTCACCGGATTCGGGCTGCTTTGCCTGATCGCGGGCAGCCGCGTGCTGTTCGGCCATAGCGGATCACTGGCGCTTTTTGGCAAAGGATCGTGGATCGCCCGAGGCATCGTCTTCGCCACCGTGCTCGCGGCCGTCACCCGAGCGTCCGCCAATTTCATGCCCAAAATCATGATTTCCCACTACGAATACGCGGCGTGGTCGTGGGTCGCTGGAGCTGGACTGTGGACGCTCTGGCACTTGCTGCGGTTCTTCAGAAAGGATCCGGAAGATTGAAAACCGGGGGGGAATCTCGCTTGCCCCCCCGCCGACTCGGGCCTAGGTTGCCCGCCCAATGTTCGTTTGGATCGCAAAAACCCTGCGCCTGTCGCCAGCCCGGCTGACCGGCTCGGTCTTGCTGTGGTTCGCGGTGATTCCGGCGTTGGGACAAACTCCCGCACCAGCGCAATTCGACCCGTCGGACGTCTATTTCCAAGGCTACCTCGCGACCCGCGCGGCCGAGCAACTCGAAGCCAGCCAGGACTTCATCGGCGCGGCGGAAAAACTCTCGAAAGCCCGGAAATTATTTGAAACCGTTCGCCGCTACTACCCCGACTGGAAGCCGGCGATGGTTACCGGACGCAGCGCCCAGACCTCCGAAGCTGAAACCCGCATCCACTCGAAGGCCGAGGAACAACGTCGCAAAAACCAGAATGTCGTCGCCGAACTCGAAGGCGGCACCAAAAAATCCGGCACACTCATCGATCCCGCACAGGGCGTGATGCCGCTCACTCCCGGCATCCTTGAAGTGGACCCACTCGCCACCCGCAGGCTCGCTGATGCCGAGGCCGAGGTGCGACGACTCAAGGAAGCCGCCAAATCCGCGGTGACCGATGACGCGCAGACTTCGCGCGATGCCTCCCGCGTCCGCGACATCACCCGCCAGCGCGACGCCGTCCAAGCGCAGTTGAACGCTGCGGAAAACAACGTGCAGGCACTCCGCGCCCGGCTTGCCGCAAGTCCGGTGGAGAGCGAGGTCAAAGCACTCAACCAGCGCATCACCGGCCTGGAGCAGGAGCGTGAAGCCATGGCCATGGCCCTCAGCCAGAGCCGCGGCGCTCACACGGAAGCTCTTGCCCGCAATGCCATCCTCGAAGCCGACCTCAAGGTGATGCAGCAGAAACGCGCCGACCTCGACCGCGACCTCAAGGCCGAGCGAAATGTCGCAAACGCGGTCGTCGCCGGGCAGCGGGCGCAGCTCAAAGCACTCGAAAAGGAACTCAACCAGAAAAACGAGGAACTCGGCAAAGCCAACGAGCGCATCGTCGGCCTCATCAACGAGCTTCAGGAAAGCAAAGACGCCTTCGCCCAGCTCCGCACCGAGCGCGACTCGCTGTTGCAGGAGCGCGATCAAATGAGCGCCCTGCTCAAGCTCAACGAGGACGGCCGCATCCAGGACCTCATCGAACAGAACATGGGCCTCGCCAAAAACCTCCGCGAGGCCAATGAAAAAGTCGAACGCCTCAACATCGACAACAACAGCGCCAAGGACGACATCATCGACGCCTTGCGCGACCTCGCCATCGCCAAGTCCCAGATCAACAAACTCCACATGGAGCGGCGCGACCAGGACAAGCGCCTCGCCGAACTCGAGCAGCGCCTCAAGGGCGAGGAAAGCGCCCTTGCCCAAGGCCAGGTCGCCGCAGATCCGGCGGAAGTCGCCGTGCTGCGCGACATCATCCAGCGCCAACTCCGCGTGCAGGAACGCCGCCGCCAGGCGCGCGATCTCCTGATCGAGGCAGTCAAGGACATGGGCTCCAAGGACGAGAGAATCGCCCAGGCCATCCACCTTTTCGAAGGTCAGGAAATCCAGCTTTCGCCCGACGAACAACGCCTGCTCGCCGAAAAGAACGTGGACGGCGAGTTCGTCTCCCCCTTCGCCCAGGACCGTGCGACGGTCGGGAAAAACACCTCCGAGTTGAACCGCGACATCGCCGTCTTCGAGCGCACCGCCGAGAAATCCTACGCCGCCGGTCGCTACCTGCCCACACGCGAGCTTTTCCAAATGATCGTCGAGCAGCACCCAGGCCATATTTCCGCATTGTGCAAGCTTGGCGTGGTCAATCTCAAGCTCCAGGACCCCGCCGCCGCCATCGACACCTTCCAGCGCGCCGTCGAACTCGATCCGGGCAACCCCTACGCCTATCAGATGCTGGGCTACTCGTTCATGATCCGCGGCGACACGGAAGCCGCCGAGCAGAACGCCAAGCACGCCGTCGATCTCGCACCGGACGACGCCAAGAGCCAGTTGCTGTTGGGCCGCATTTATTACCGCCAGGGCCGCAAGGCGGAGGCGGAGTCCCATTTCAAGGCTTCCATCACCGCCGATCCGCTGCCCAGCGAACCCTATTACAACCTCGCCGTCCTATGCTCCCGCACCAAGCGCCTCGACAAGGCGCGGGAATACTACGGGCAGGCCCTCGAACGCGGTGCCGTGCCGGATCCCAAGCTTGAGAAAATCCTCGAATAACAGCCGTGAAACCCCCGTATTTCACCGTTCTCCTGCCCTTGTTCCTCCTGGCCTCCTGCGCCCCGGACAAGAAGGAAGCCGCCACCCCGCCGCGCAGAACGATGAGCGAGCGCATCAGCGAAAAAAACGGCTACGTGCAGGACGCCGAGGGCAACTGGAAACCCCAGACCGACCGCCGCAGCCCCTACGAAAACAAGGGCGCGACCTACGATTCCAAAAAATCCTTCCAGAAAAAGGACTACAAGGCCGGCGACTACGCCAAAAAATCCTGGTGGGGAAACAAGGAATACGGCCGCCAGAACTACACCGGGAATACCGACGGCAGCCGCTTCCAGAAATCCTCCGCCCTACAGGGACAAAACGCCCGGGAGGCCGACGACAAGGCCAGAATCCCAGGTGCTTACAAGACCGACGACTACGCCACCAGCGCCGCCCGTGAAGCCGGGAACAAGCCCATCGACAAGCCCTCCAACGCCATCGTCGAGAGCCGCCAAAAGGTTTTTCAAACGCCGGAAATCATCGACTGGAAGGAACAGCGCAAGCTCAGCCTGGACCAGTCGAAGGGGATGCTGGGGCGCTGACCTTGACCTCGCTGCCCACCGCCACCAGCGACTCCAACAGAAGCTTCTTCAAGGTTTCCCAGCGCCAAGGCAGACCTTCCAGGAAAAACGTCTGGGACACCGAGAGCTTCAGCTGCGCGTATCGATCCGCCGGAAACGCGTCGCTTAGCACCGTTCCGAGCGCATTGATCGCCACGCCCTTCACCTGCCTCACGTCCAGATCCGCCGCCACCAGTCGTGCGCGCCATGCGTTTGAAAATTTCTCCGCCAGCGCAGCTCCCACCGGCGTTTCCAGCAGCACCAACCCGTTGGTCGTCGGGTCCGTGTGGATCATCACGTGGAGCAGCGCGTCATGCCGGCGCAGGTCTTCGGCGATCCGTTGCTTGAGCGATGTCCGGTATGGCCGCTCGTGCCGGTCCACCACCTTCACGCGGGTGGTCTCCGGCAGCTTCAGGGAATACCGGCTCCAACGCGCGTCCCCGTCCTGTTCAAAATCGATCAGCAACCGCGTCACGTCCCCGTGAACCAGCGGCGTGCGGAACTTCATCGCGAACCCCTGCGCCAGATTCAGCGAACCCGGCTCCCACCCCGCCGTCGATGCCACCGCATCCTCCGAGCCACGGAAAATCTCCCGGTATGGCTCCGGCACCGCGCAAGTCGCGTTGTTACAACTGAATAAAAATGCTGTCATTTAAAGAGATTTCTCAAAGCGGTCGGAGTCTCCCCCGCTTTCTCAACCTGCGCAATCCAACATATTCAATGATCTTTGAATTTCCATGAGCCCGGGTTGAAACTTTTTCCTCGTCCTCCCGCCCGGCTGTCCCCCACCCTCCCGCCGCAATGCTCAAGGCCGGAATCGTAGGACTACCCAATGTCGGTAAATCGACACTCTTCAACGCTGTCACCCGCACCCGCAAGGCGGAGGCTGCCAATTACCCATTCTGCACCATCGATCCAAACG
>JBIHZT010000261.1:0-5787 GCA_044240265.1 Luteolibacter sp.
CGAGGTCGTCGAGATACCAGAAGAGGTTGCTGCGGTCGTCCTCGATGCCCTCGCGAAAACGATGGGTTTCCGCCACGTAGATGCGCCCTTGGTCGTCGAAGGTGATGGCGGTGGGCGAGGTGATTTGCTGGTCCTTGTAGGTGGCCTCGATTTTCAGGGTGCTGTCTGTGGGGATGCTGGCTCCGGCGACGACGCTGCTGGCGGCGAGTCCCTCGACGAAGGTTTGGCCGGCGCGGGTGGTGGGCGGAAATTTCTGGTCGGGATGGTCGGTGAAAACAATGTGGTCCACGCCAATGATACCCCAGGTGCCGGCCTCGTCGTCCAGCAGGCGGATGCGTGCGGTCCGGCCCTTGAACTCTGTCACGTCCCATAGCGCCGCTTCGCAGCGGAGACTGCGTTTCCCGATGGACTCACGCACGACCTTGCCGTCGATGAGCAACTGCGCCGCCGTCCTTCCCTCGTAGTCACCACCGGCGATGAGAAAGCTAATGTAGGACTCGCCGATCTCGAATTCCGGCGATGTCAGGCTTCCTTTCGCGGCGTCTCCACCATGCGCGGATGTGGCCAGGCTGTCGTTGGAATACGCGGTGAATGGTTTGTCCATCTGGTCGGTTTTTCCTGCGGAGGGCGCGAGTCCGAAGGCCGCGCCTTCTTCTTTCCATCCGTCGAATCCATCACCTTCAAACGTCTGGAATTTGCGGGTTGCTGCGGATAGGGACGCGGTGAGGGCCAGTGCGGCTAAAATCGTTTGAAACATGGCGGCGTGATGGGGGCTTTACCGGATCGGCCCGGGCGCAGGACTATTGGTATCGACGTGTGGAATGCCAACTGCAAAACCGGACGTCCAGCTTGCCGCATCGGGGAGCCAATGGAGGCTTGCGGACACTTCCCCAAAGCGCCAGTTTGCGGCTGCCATGAACACGAAACGTCGTCCGTTTATCAAAACCGCGCTCGGCGCCTCGCTTGCCACCCTTGCGTCGCAAGCTGCGGAATCCCCGCCGCCCGCAAAGAAACTGGGCTGGGCATTGGTCGGGCTCGGTTCGCTCAGCACCAATCAGATCGCGCCCGCGCTATTGCAATCGAAGCACAGTCAACTTGCCGCCGTCGTCACCGGCACGCCGGAAAAAGGCCTCAAGTGGCGGGAAAAATACGGACTCCCTGCCGACAAGGTTTACTCCTACGAGACTTTCGACAAGATGATCGATGATCCTACGATCGACGTTGTTTACATCGTTCTGCCGAACAGCATGCACCACGAATTCACGATCCGTGCCGCCAAGGCCGGCAAGCATGTGTTCTGTGAGAAGCCGATGGCGAACACCGCTCGGGAATGCCGTGAAATGATCGCCGCATGCGAGGCCGCGAAACGTCAACTGGGGGTCGCTTATCGATGTCAGTTCGAGCTTCACCATCGCGAGGCCATGCGCTTCGCCCGCGAGCAGGTTTTCGGCCCCCTGCAGCACATCGACGCTGGCTTCGGTTTTGCGATCGGTGATCCGAAGCAATGGCGGCTTCGCGGGAATCTAGCGGGCGGTGGTGCGCTGATGGATGTCGGCGTTTACGCACTCCAGGCTTGCCGTTATCTCGCCGGCCAGGAACCCGTCGAGGTCGCGGCCTTGGAAATCAAGACGGATCCTGTTAAATTTGCCGAGGTGGATGAAACGATCACCTGGACCATGAAGTTTCCATCAGGCATGACCGCGAACTGCCTGACGACCTACAAATTCAACGGACGCGAAGACTTCACCGCATGGGGTACAAAGGGCCGCTTCGGGATGAAACCCTGTTATGGATACTCCAATCACACCGGTTGGACCTCTGATCCGAAAATCCCGCTCGCATTTCCGCAGACCAACCACTTCGTCGCGGAGATGGACGCGTTCTCGCTGGCGATCCTTGAAGGGAAGCCCTTCGAGCCCTCGGGCAAGGAGGGGTTGCTTGACCTGCTGGTGGTCGAGGCGATTTACAAGTCGATCGCCAGCGGGAAAAAGGAAGCGGTTGAAAAAATCTAGCAGTCGGTCTCCGGCTGTTCCAGATCGTTCAGGCAGACCGCGCGATTCACCCGCTTGTGAGGCATTTGCTGGATTAGCCGATGTTCACGGGCGATTACCCTCATTGGGCGATGTCCTTGCGCAGAGCTCTGAAGCTCCACAAAAATCCGTTTGCGGGGGAGGCATCTCCTTTTAGTTTTCTCGCGTCTGTAGTTTCTAGCCGACAGTGGTCAATGCTTCGGCCTGACTCGTCGGCTTCGGTTTGGCGGACAGGGCGCCCGCTCCAAGAGCCAGCCCGATTCCCAATAGTATAACACTTGATAGATCTACGGCCCGCATACGAAATGAAACGTCGGATCACATGGCTTTTTTCATCCATTGACTGAGATCCTTGTTTTCGAAGAACCCGTTGAATCACGGACCTGCCCGATTAACTGGCATCGAGCGACGGCTGGGGCGGCATACGCCCAGCCTCATTTCCTATGGAGTCGAGTTTCCGGGCCAGTTGGAGGATCGCTTCGGGCGGGTGTGCGGCGGAGAGGCTGACGCGCAGCCGGGCGGTGCCGCGGGGGACTGTGGGGTAGCGGATGGCCGGGACGAGGAAGCCGGCTTTTTCCAGGTCCGCGGCGGCGGCCAGGGCGGCTTCATTGTCGCCCAGGATCCTGGGGACGATGGGTGTGGATTGTGGGGTAAGGAGGGCGATGTTTTTCTGGAGTTTGCCCCGGAGGGTTGCTCCTTGGGCGGATCGGATGAGTGCGAGCGAAGCGATGGCGGCGTGTGCGATGGCGGGCGGTGGCGCGGTGGAATAGATGAAGGAGCGCGCGCGGTTGGTTAGGAGGTCGATCCAGTCGCGGGATGCGGCGAGGTAGCCGCCGGAAAGGCCGGCTGACTTGCTGAGCGTGCCCATCTGGAAGGCGATGCGGTGTTGGAGATTCTCCTGCTCGGCGAGGCCCATGCCGTGCTCGCCGAGGACGCCGAAGCCGTGCGCTTCGTCCAACAGGAGCAGGGCGTCGTAGGCTTCCGTTAGTCCGACGATTTCGAGCAGCGGGCAGAGATCGCCATCCATGCTGAAGACGGACTCCGTGGCGACGAGGATACGGGCGGCGGGGTCTTTTTCACGAATGGAAACCAGCAGGCGTTCTAACTTCGCGAGGTCGTTGTGGGGAAACACACGCAGCGTCGCTCCGGACAGGCGGGCGGCATCGACGAGGCAGGCGTGGGAAAGCTTGTCGAGGAGGACGAAATCCGCTTTTCCGACGACGGCGGGAATTACGCCGAGCGCGGTGGCAAAGCCGGATGAAAACGTGAGCGCGGCTTCGGTTTGTTTGGCCTCGGCGAGGGCGTTTTCCAACTGCTTGTGGGGTGGTAAGGTTCCACAAACGAGGCGGGATGCGGCGGAGCCGGCCCCAAAGAGTCGGACGCCGTCGATGAACGCGGCCTCGATTTCCGGGTGCCGGGCGAGACCGAGGTAGTCGTTGGAAGCGAAGTTCCAAAGGGTCCTGCCATCCCGGACGACCTGTGTGCCGGTGGGCGAGTCGAGCGGGCGCGGACTGCGCAACAGGCCCTCGGCAGCGAGCTGGCGAAGAGTCTCGGCAGGACTGGGCATCGGCAGGCGGGACGACCGGTTAGGATCCTGAAACGGGACGCTCGAGCGCCCAGGCAAGCAACTTGCTGGAGTCTTTCCAGACGTTCGGCGTGTTGGATTTGAGCACCACGACGATCACGGAGCGGCCGTTGAGCGAGCCGCTGCAGACGAGGCAACGGCCGGCGGCGTTGGTGGTGCCGGTTTTCAAACCATCGCAATAGGGGATGGTTTTGAGGAGGCGGTTGGTGTTCTCGATTTGCCGGGTGCGGCCGTCATTGAACCGGAAGTTGAAGGACTTGGTCGCAGTGAATGAGCGGATGAGCGGGCTGCGGTAAGCGGCGCGCGCGGCGATGGCCATGTCCCGCGCGGTGGAGTACTGGCCGGGCGAGGGGAGTCCGTTAGGATTGATGAAGTTGGAATTCCGCATGCCGAGGGACTGGGCTTTTTGATTCATCAGCATGGCGAAACCCTCTTGGTCGCCGCCGACGTCGCGGGCGAGGGCGCGAGCGACGTCGTTGGCGCTCTTCACCATGAGCACCTTGGTCAGTTCGCGGCGCGGATAGACTTCGCCGGGCTTGAGATCGAGCTTGGTGGGCTCGCAGGCGCCGTCGATGGCCTGGATGGTGACGGGCTTGTCGATGTTTCCTGCATCGAGCACGCAAAGTGCGGTGACGATTTTCTGGGTGCTGGCGACGGCGCGCGGAGAGTCCGCGTTTTTGGCGTAGAGGACACGGCCGCTGACCACGTCGATAACGATGGCGCTCTCAGCGGCGACCGGCGGTGGAGCACTCGGCGGAATGGCGGCGACGCGGACCGGTTGGTCAGCCACAATGGCCTGCGGTGGTTTGGCCGGGCGCGGTTGCGAACGGGGCGGAGGATTTCCGCCGCAGGAGGTGATCATCGCACCTGTGAAAACGAGGGCGAAGAGGCGAGCGCAATACAGCCGTGACATGCGGCGGATCATCGCTATTCGCGCTTGGGCATCAAGTCGGGAATCGAGCGAGCGCGTGAATATCAAGATCATGGAGCTTTCGGCGGGAGCAGGCTGCCGTCCATTTCGCCGCCGGCTTCCGGCAAGCTGGGTTCTTTGAAATCGACGGGACCGCTGAAAAACCAGAAGCTACGCTTGCGGGTGTTTTCATAGGCGAGTGCGCGCTCTTGGCCCGTTGGAAGCTTTTTGAGATCCTTCTCCCGGACCTCGACGACTTTGACGCCCGGCGGGTGGATTTTGTCGATGGCCATGGTCGAAAGCTGCGCCACTTTGGAGGTGGTGGCGGTCGTCGTTTTCTGGACGAAGGCGATGGATCCCTTACCGACCTTGCTCACTGTCGCGCAGGAGACGACACCGAAAACGGCGGCGACTGCGGGAAAGAGGATTGCCTTGGACATCAATTTCATTAGGCGGTGGGTTGGAATAATATCACGTGGTGCCTTGCTGTCCAACATTCGTTATCGGGCGGAAATGACACATTGGCTATCGTTTGACGAGGACTAGGAAATTCCGGACCGGACGGTTCCACGGCGGACGCCTTAGGACCGGACCGCCTGAAATCGAGTCGGAAATCCAGAGATCGGAGGATCTTCCTCCGTCGAGGTTGAGCGCGTGTCGAATCGCCCAACCTGCGGGCTGGCTATCATCCAGGGCCTGGGCAAGTGCGGCCAAAGTACACGGTGTGCCGCGACCGACCCACCAGCGGGTGCCACCGTCCCAGAGGATCAGCATGCGGACGCTTGGCTTGGTGCTTTCAAGTCCACGGACTTCGCTGCCGTTTTCGATAAGCAGTGGACCGGCTTGGATGAACTCGCGCATGGCGGATGCTCCGCCGCGTCCGAGTTTTTCCCGACGTGCGATGCCCATGGAGCCCGACGGGGTTTCATAAAATGCGCCGCTGCCGAGGGAGGATGCCGGATTCCACCCTCCGGAAATTTTCCCTGCGGCGGCCACCAACCCGAGCGGATCACCTTCCGGGGTGAAAAATCCGGCGTTGACTGCCGCGACGCCACCGAGCGCCCGAGCTGCTGCGGCCGCGTCGGCGTATTGGCTGCCGGGGCCGTTCGCTTGATCGGCCACGACTAGACGGTGTCCGCGGGAGTCGAAGGAAATTCCCTCGAAGGTGATTCCGGCGATTTCCCGAATCGTGGCGCGGGCGGGGGCTGGCGGCTGTGGTGAGGCGGGGGGAGGGGACTCGGCTACACTGATTTTCGGCGGCG
>JBIHZT010000342.1:0-4898 GCA_044240265.1 Luteolibacter sp.
CTTGGTCGCATTGCCCAGCGTTTCCGACCGGACAATCTGCTGGCCGGCGAATACCGCGCCAGCGGCACCAAGGGATGATTTCAAAAACTTACGGCGGGTGGCATTGGGTGAGATCTTCATGACGATATCGCGAGCATGAAAATCCGATGACACCGACGCAAGAACGGATTTCAACAGGCTGGAGGGGGATTGCGGTCCGCCCGTGTTTTGCGGAAATGGTCAACGGGCGCGAGGTGTGATGGAAGGACAGGCGGCCAGACGGTGGGCCAAGGCTATTCGAAATAGGCGTTGAGCACGTATTGCAGCAGCATCCGCTGGCTGTTGAAAAACGCACCGTTGAGGGCGATGGCGTGGCGCATGATGTCCAGAAAGCGCTCGTGTTCGTGATAGTAGAGCGGGATCACCACGGTTTCCAACTTTTCATAAAGGGATGCCGCGTCAAGGGCGGTGGTGTCCTGGGATTCCAGCAGTCTGCGGTTTCCTCCGATGGCCCAGCCAGTGATTCCCTCGATGCAGCCCTCGATCCACCAGCCGTCGAGAATGCTGAGACTGGGCACTCCGTTCATCGCCGCCTTCATGCCGCTGGTACCGGAGGCCTCCTTCGGGGGGAGGGGGGTGTTGAGCCACACGTCCACGCCCGCCGTCATCAGTTGGCCGAGTTCCCAGTCGTAGTTGGCAAGGTAGGCGACGCGGACCTGCCCCTTGAGTGCTGCGATGGAGCGGAAGATGGCGCGGATGGTTTCCATGCCGACCGGGTCGCCGGGGTGGGCCTTGCCGGCGATGACGATCTGCACGCCGCGCTCCATCCGCGCGAGTGATTTGAGGCGCTCAAGGTCATGGAAAAGCAGGTCCGCCCGCTTGTAGTCGGCGATGCGGCGGGCGAATCCCAGGGTCAGGACGTTGGCTTCCATGCCCGCGCCGGATTCATGGTTGACCCGGTCAAGAAGGGCGACCTTGGCCTGCGCGTGGGCGTCCCAGATTTCCTCCGCCGGCAGGCTCAGGGCGGAGCGGAGGTTGAAGTTGTCATCCCGCCAACCGGAGATGTAGCGGTCGTAAAGTCGCTGGAACGGCGGGGAGGTCCAGGTGGGAACGTGGACGCCGTTGGTGATGTCCTCGATTTTATAACCTGCGAAGAGGCGCTGGGAGACCTCCGTGTGTTTCTTGGCGACGCCGTTGATATAATGGCTGAGGTTGAGCGCGAGGTAGGTCATGTTCAGCTCGCCGCCGCAGCAGAAAATCTCCCGCATTTCGCTGACCTCGTTGCGGCCGAGGGCGGTGGTGACCATCTGGATCGGGAACTTGTCGTGCCCGGCGGGCACCGGGGTGTGGGTGGTGAAAACACACTTGTGGCGGACGGCTTCCACATCGTCGTGATTGAATTTTCCCCGTCCGGCTGCGGCCGCCTGCTCGTCCAGCAGTTCCATGGCGAGCAGGCTGGCGTGGCCCTCGTTCATGTGGAAACGCTTGATGCCGCCGTGGCCGAGTGCCCGCAGGATGCGCACTCCGCCGATGCCGAGCACGATCTCCTGGCAGAGCCGGTACCAGAGGTCGCCGCCGTAAAGATGATCGGTGATGTGGCGGTCCCATCCGGTATTTTCCGGCAGGTCGGTATCGAGCAGATAGACCGGGACCATGCCGCCGCGTCCGCCGCGGACGTCGTATTGCCAGGCGCGGACTTGGACGATGCGTCCCTCGATGCCGACCTGGACGCGGGGCGCGAGTTCGACGGCGAATTTTTCAGGACTCCACTCGATGGGTTCCTCGGTTTGGTTGCCGGAGGCGTCCAGATGCTGGCGGAAGTAGCCCTTGCGATGGAGCAGGGAGACGCCGGCGATGGGTAAGCTCCGGTCGGCGGCCGCGCGCAACAGGTCTCCCGCGAGAAATCCGAGACCGCCGCAATAGGTGGGCATCCCGGGTTCGAGGGCGATTTCCATTGAGAAATAGGCGACCTGGCGGTTGTTCTGCATCGTCGGCCGGGGGGGTAGATGGCTTTCCGGCAGTTTCAAAAATATGCTCGCATGCCGGTCCGTGCAAGTGGACGGATTTCCAAAATTCGAGTGCCGGAATTGGGACTCCGCGACGCTTGTCCGGCGACCTTCCGGCCTCGGCCTTTGGGAGATCACTTCCGTTCGGTCCCGGCTTCGGGTGGTTTTTTCCGAAGGGCTGCGGCGAGGATGCCAAGAATTCCGACCAGGCCGGCCACGGCGATCCATTTGGAAAAGGGTGATCCGGGGTTGATGTGATCGTATTTGCCGGGACCCGCTTTATTAACCGAAGCCGGTTGGGGTTTGGCTTCAACGACGGGGGCGGCGAGGTCGGTCGCCCAAACCGGCGGCTTGCCGGTTTCTCCACGCAGGGCGGCGACGGCCGCCGCAGTGACCGGGGGAGCGGAGTTGCCGAAGGAATTGCGGATATAGGTGAGCACGGCGGCGATCTGTTCGTCAGTCTGATAGGCGAGGGCCGCCATGCCGCCGGGGAAGTTGTATTCCCGGCCTTTCACCATGATGGGTCCCTGGAGACCGCGGAGCTGGATGCGGATGAGGTTTTCCTCCGGGCCGTTGACCCACTCGGAACCGGCGAGCGGCGGTCCGGCGGCGGTGCCTTCGCCACTCTGGCCGTGGCAGGCACCGCAGACGAGGAACTGCTGCTGGCCGGTCTTCATGACGGTGGCGTCGATGGCGCTTGGAGCCCCGGGAGTTTTTTCGGGAATTTCGAGCGTGGCGGGGTCGAGTGGCGCGGGCTCGGCGGGTTTCGGTGGCGCGCCGCCCTGGGTGAGGGTGGCGAGCCAGGCGACGATGTCGCGGAGTTCGCCGGGGGTGAGCAGGCTGCCCATCGGCGGCATGGGCGAGACGGGAGGGGTGAAGGAGGCGATGTCGGAGCGCTTGACGCGTAGGGATTTCCCGGCGGCGTTGATGTCGAGGTGGTCGGAATTTTCGGCGATGAGGTTGCCGGAGAGGCTGCCGCCGTTTTTGAAATCGACGAGCACGGCACCGAAGCCGGGAGAGATGACGGCGCTCGGTGTCACCATGGATTCGAGGAAATAGCGGGGGTCGGTGTGGCGCTTGGCGATACCGGCGAGGTTCGGCGCGGTTTCTCCACCGGCGGTGTGGCCTTCCTCGGCGCGGTGGCAGCGCATGCACTCGCTGGCGGGGTGGGAGGAAAACAGGGCGGCTCCGTTTTCAGGATTTCCTCCCAGCAGGGCGCTGTTCCACTTGGCGAGCGGGTCTTGGTTTTCCGCCAGGGACTTCTCGAGGGCTGCGAGGGCGCTGGTGACGGCCGGGTCGGCGCGTTTCGCCGCTGCGGCGGTGAGTTCGACGGCGGATGGGGAAATGCCGTTGGCCGCGCTGAGAGCGGTGAGTTTCTCGATGAAGACGGCATCCACCGTCTGACCGGGGAGGGTGGCAAGGATGTCCCAGGTCTTTTGGGCGCGGGGCACGTTGGGGGAGTTGATGGCTGCCAGGAGTGATGGCAGGGCGGTCTCGGGGGAGAGCGTGGAAATGGCGGTTAGGGCGGTGAGCGCGACCTCGTCCGAGGAGTCGCCGGAGATCTTCGCGAGGAACGCGCCGAGGTCGTCGGGCTTGCGCTCGATCAGGAGGTTGAGGGCGTTCGCGCGGGCTTGCGGGGGGAGTTTGAGATTGTTGACGAGACTTGCCAGGGAGCTGTTGTCGAGGCCGTCGATTTTCATTTGGTATTGCGCGATGAGTCCCAAGGCGGCGGTGAGCACGAATCCCTGCTGGTCGAGAAGCTTGGGCAGCGCGGTGGCGAGGGCGGGACGGATGGTCTCGGGATCGCGCTTCGGAAGCGGCCGCCAATGTCCGGTTAGCTGGTCCGCCGGGGCTGGAGCGGTCCATGCTTCTAACAGGCGGAGCGACTCCTTGCGGACAATGTCCGGGATCTCGGGATCAGCCGCGACCTTGAGCAGGCGTCCGGCGTTTTCCGGGGTGCCGATGCGGTAGGCGTTGTGAACCAGCCGGCGCAGCATGAACGGTGTCCAAGTGCGGACGGAAAGATTGTCTAGCAGCGCGGCGACGGCGGGGCGTCGGGCGACCATGTCGTTATCACAGATGGCGCGGATGGCCTCGTCCGCGACCTTGGGGTCGGGGTCGTTGATGAAGCCGGCGATGCCGGGGTCGTTCATGCGGCGCAGTGCGACGGCGGCGGCGAGGCGCACCGCGGGGGAGTCATGGGTGGTGGCGAGCGCGGAGAGGATGGCGGGACTTGCGGCGATGTGTTGGAAAGCGAAGACGCCGGCGTGGCGGAGATAGGCGTCGCGGTTGTTGTTTTCCGCGAGCATTTCGCAAACGGGCACGAAGCCTCCGGCCATCTTGTGTTTTCCGGCGAGGATCGCGGCGAAGAAACGGACGCGCGGCGACTCGTCGGCGAGCAGAGAGGCGAGGGGGACGGCGGCGGTGTCGATTTTTGAATCGGCTAGAACGCGGAGGGCCTGGGCGCGGATCTCCGGGTTCTTGTCGCCGAGCAGGGCGATCAATGGCGTTTCCACCGGACCACGGCGGGCGATGATGCCGAGTCCCCAGATGCCGTGAAGGCGGGTGGAAAAATCGGCGGATGCCGTGGCGGCGGAGAGTTGTTTGAGCCCGTCCTGCTTGCGGGTGAGGGCGATCTGCGCGCGCAGGCGGATGCGGGCGTCGGGGTGGGGGAGGAGGTTGAAGAGATCGGCAGAGGTGCGCCGGGTAAAGCCTTCTTTCATGATGGCGGCGGCGCTGGCGGCTTCCGCCGCGCGCCAGGTTTTATCACCGGCGTTGAGGGAAAGCAGGCGGCCGTCCGCATGGGATTTCCAACCGGTGATGAAGTCGCTGATATAGACTTTTCCGTCCCACGAGTATTCGACGTCGGTGGCGGCCACGCCCCACAGGAACTGGCGGGAGTCGGACATTTGC
>JBIHZT010000262.1:0-5781 GCA_044240265.1 Luteolibacter sp.
CCGGGATCGGGAAACCAGCGGTCGGGGCCCTTCGATTGGCTGGTATCGCGGGACTTCAAATTGAGCAGAAATTTCCACGCGGAGTTCGATTGCAGCGAGGAAAGGCCCGTGTCCCGCAGCTGTTGGGTGGCCGCGTTTTCCGCAGCGGTGTCGTGCTGGAGAATCGCCGCCTGGCCTTCGTGCGTGATCGTGCTGACCCACTCCGGCGAGCTCGACCGCAGCGCGCTCCGGTGCGGTCCGTAAACCACCGACGCCTCCGCGGAAATCCAGAACTCCACGTTCGGCTGGCCCAGTGACTGTAACAACAGCCGCGTCACCTTGTCCACCGGCTCGCGGTTCACCCGCAGCTCGAAACGCGGTTCAATCCTCAATCGCGGCAGATCCGGCGGCGGATCCTTCATCAGCTCCCGCGCGCTCGGCAAGGCGGCCGCCACCGCGCCGGCGATTCCTCTGCCTTGCAATCTCGACGGATCACGCTCCTTCGCCGCCTTGATGAGAAGCGCCGCCGCGTGGTGACAGAAATTTCCGATCTCGCACGAGCAGAACGTCTCGAACTCCCAGCCGCCGCCGGACTGCCAGAGATTCACCTCCGCCTCGTTCTTACCCACCATCCCGAGCAAGCTCACCGATCCCGGCGCGGTTTCCTCGATGCGCAGATCCCGCACCTTGCCCACCTGCGGATTCGCGGCGGCGAGGATCTCGTCGTCGAAGCGGTCGCGCCACCGGGAATCCCCGAGAAACGATGAAATGTCAGCACTTTCTGGCAATGTCCGGCGAGGTTCCCCGATCCCCCCGCCGCGTCAAGCTCCGGTGTTGAAGAGCAGGCTGGAGAGGCTGTCGGGAAACGACTTCAAGCCCGGAACCCAACAGAAAATTACCGGTCAGGCGTGATTTGAGTCTCGAAATCGGGTCTCGAAGTCAGCGGGGGCTTTCGGTTGGACTCGGGAAGCGGCAAGCAGCGACCTGATGGGCGCGTGGGCGGCTGGAACGGGGCGTTCTCCTGCCTTTTCAGGCGGGCTGCGGCGCGTTTCGGCCCCCAATGATTCCGAGAAGCACGTCCAGCCCCACGAGGTTGATGACTCGGGTGAAGTTGTAAGCCCAGGCACTCAGTCCCATTTCGGCGGCGGGCTTGATTCTCCGGCATAACAGGCCGGTGTGGCCGTCGCGGTCTTTAATGGTGGAGAAGGGGTGGTGGCCTTGTCGCTTCTTTCGATGAGCTGTGTCATGCCCGGAATTCCGGATTTCCTAACGATACCTGCAAGAACCGGGTTTCCCGACAGCCTCTAAACCGCGAACTTCTGAGAGTATCCAGGATCATGCGTGGCTCAATCGTCGGGTCATCCTCTAATGACAGCACGACGGTAGCTCCTTCACCTCCGTCTTCGGCTCCTCGCCATAGAATTTCGCGGGAATGGTGCCATGCAGGCGCACCGCCAGCACCACGGCGGTGACCAGCGCCAGACCTCTCCGCATCCGGCCCATCGCCAGCGGGGTCAGCTTCGCGCGGATCCGGTGGAACTGATGCTGCGCGAGCCACAACAAGGGCACCGTGCCGAGGCCGAATGCCAGCGTGAACTCCGCGCCCTTGGCGGCGGATCCGGCGAGCAGCGCGGCGCCGAATACCAGATAGAGCGGTCCGCAGGGCAGGAACGGCGTGAGCAGGCCCATCGCCGAGGCACCACCGTAAGCGGAGAGCTTGCAGGCCTTGAAGCGGGCGCGCGCGGTGAAGCGGTTCAGAATCGCCGGGCGCGGGACCTTCTTGTCCAGGCCGAACGCCATCACTAATAAAACCACCACCATCACCCACGGCAGCAACACGGCGGGCGAGTTGAAAAACCACTTGAGCGGCTGTTGCCCGAGCGCGCCGCAAAGAGCACCGATGAGGCCGTAGGAAACCAGCCGCGTGCTGTGATAGAGCGAGGCGGCGGTGAGGCGCTCGCCCTCGGACTTCGCCAGCGTCCCCAGTCCGCACGCGATGGGGCCACACATGCCGACGCAGTGGAAACTGGTGACAAGTCCGGCGACAAGGGCTGCGGTAACCGTGGTCATTTTCCGACTAACGTTTGACCTCGATCCGCTGCGGCGAGTGTTTCACGGCGATGGTGATCAACGTGGTCCACGCGGCGAGCAGCACGACGAACGCGAGCACGATGTAGATCCAGGGATTGCGATAGACGAAACCGGCGATGGCTTTCATGATAGTTAGTCGTTGTCCTTGTCTTCTTTGTCTTTGTCTTCGTCCTTATCCTTGTCTTTGTGGATGGATTGCGGATTCGGGCCGAGAAAGCGGGCGGTCTTTTTGAGGATGACGTCGCCGGGATCGGCGTGGACCTCGATGTCGATGTCCGAGGTGCCGATGTAGGCGTCCACCGGGGCATACACCACGCAGGTGCGGGTCATTTCACTGAGAGCCGGAATCGAGAACGACTGCTCCGCGCCGCTGAGCTGATAGCCCGCCGGGGTCTCCTTGCCGAGGTGGATGGTGATGGTCGCGGTCTGGTTGCGTTTGTTGAAGACGCGGATCTTGTAGATGTTCCGCACCGAGGTGGCGTCACTGAAGAATCCCGCGCCGCCGGTGCGGGAAATCGTCACGGTGAACGGGCGGGCCTTCTTGGAGGCCACCAGCGTCAAGGCACCCAGCCCGAGCAGGGCGAGCGCGCAGTAAGCGTAAATCCGCGGGCGGAGGAAACGGCGTTTTTTCCCGGCGAAGCCATTGAAGGAATCATAGCGGATCAGTCCCTTGGGCCGGTCCACCTTGGTCATGATGTCGTCGCAGGCATCGACGCAGGCGGTGCAGCCGATGCATTCCAACTGCAGGCCGTTGCGGATGTCGATGCCGGTCGGGCAGACCTGCACGCAGCGGCGGCAGTCGATGCAGTCGCCCTCCGCCTTGCCCTTGGTCCCGCGCGGTTCGCCGCGTTTCTCATCGTAGCCGATGTTGATGGTGTCGTCATCGGTCAGGGCGCTCTGCAGACGGCCGTAGGGGCACATGATGATGCAGAACTGCTCGCGGAAATAACCGAAGCAGAACCACAGCACGAGAGTCAGGAAGATCACCACGCCGAAGGCGGTGGCATGCTGGAGCGGCCCTTCCTGCATGAAGCCGTAGAGCCGCTGCAGTGAGACGAAGTAGGAAAGGAAAACATGTGCGATGGCCGCGGCAATGAGCGCGAACAAAAGGTGCTTCAGGACGCGCTTGGCGATTTTTCCACCGGTCCACGGCGCGTTCGCCAGTGCCCGGCGGGCCTGTGCGTCGCCCTCGATCCAGCGCTCGATCCGGCGATAGACGTGATCCAGGAAAACCGTGTAAGGGCAGGCCCAGCCGCACCAGATCCGGCCTAGCAGCGAAGTGATGAAAAACAACGCGAAGCCCAGCCCGCTGATGGCGAAAAACATCACCCACAGGTCCTGCGGCACCAGCGTGAGGCCGAAGAGGTGGAACATCCGGTTTTCCACATCCAGGAAGACCGCCGGATTCCCGTTGATCGGAATCCACGGCAGCAGCACATAGACCGCGATGAGTAACAGGCCGACGACGCGGCGTGCGATGTTCCACGGGCCTTTCACGTCCGCCGGGTGGATGAAATAGCGCGAGCCGTCGTCATTGATGCTGGTTACGGAAACCAGGTTCGGTGTCTTGGGGGCGGCCATGGGAAAGTCTGGCAAACTCGCACTTGGCTGTCGATCCTGCTCCGCATGGGGTGCGCAAGACCGCGCAAGGCTTGCCTCCCGTTCCCGGGCGGCATGGAGTCGATTTCAAGGTTGAGTTGTCCGGATTTCCCGCCATCTTCCCATCATGACTGAAACTTTTCACGGCTGGGCAGCCACCACCTCCGGCGCAGCCCTCACGGAACTCGAATTCAACCCCGGCGGGATGCGCCCGGAGCAGGTGCAGGTGAAAATCGAATCGTGCGGCATCTGCCACTCTGACCTCTCGATGCTCGATAACGACTGGGGGAACTCCACTTATCCGCTCGTCCCCGGGCACGAAGTCATCGGCATCATCGAAAAAGTCGGCGATCAGGCGAAGGGCCTCGCTGTCGGCGACCGCGTGGGCCTCGGCTGGTTTTCCGGCAGCTGCCTTTCCTGCCAGCCCTGTCTATCCGGCAGGCACCAGCTCTGTTCCAGCGCGGAGCAGATCATCGTCGGCCGTCACGGCGGATTCGCCGACCGGGTCCGCGCGGATTGGGAATGGGCGATCAAGCTGCCCGCCGCGCTCGATCCCGCCAGCGCGGGGCCGCTCTTCTGTGGCGGCATCACGGTGTTCGCGCCGATCATGGATTTCGGCGTGAAGCCGACCGACCGAGTCGGCGTGATCGGCATCGGCGGGCTGGGTCACCTGGCGCTGCAGTTTCTCAATAAATGGGGCTGCGAAGTCACCGCCTTCACCTCCAGCGAGTCGAAAGCCGATGAGGCGCGGAAACTCGGCGCCCACCACGTCGTCGGCACCCGCGACAAGGCGGCGCTCAAGAAACTCGCCGGCACCTTCGACTTCATCCTTGTCACCGCGAATGTCGCGCTCGACTGGGATCTCTTTATCGCCGCGCTTGCGCCGGACGGACGCCTGCACTTCGTCGGCGCGGTGCTGGAGCCCGTGCCAGTCGCGGCGTTTTCCCTGATCGGCGGGCGCAAATCGATTTCCGGCTCCCCGCTCGGCTCGCCGGCCACGGTCGCGAGAATGTTGGACTTCTGTGCCCGCCACCAGATCGCCCCGGTCACCGAGACCTTCGCGATGAAGGACGTGAACGCCGCGCTCGACCACCTGCGGGCCGGCAAGGCGAGGCATCGGATCGTGCTGAAGAATTGACGGGACTTGCGGGGAGGAAGCGTGATTCATTTCAGCCCATGCGGAAATCTCTCAGGCGCGCGTTGATTCCAATCCTGGTTAGCCTGGCCTTCACCGCCCCCCAGAGCACTCAAGCGTGTTGCGCCGTGGCGGCGGCGGGCGTCCCCGTCGTCAACGCGGATCAGACAGTCATCATCTGGTGGGATAAGGCCAACCAAACGGAACATTTCATCCGCAAGGCCAGCTTCCGTGGCGGTGGGGAATCGATCGGTTTTCTCGTTCCCACGCCCGGTCGCCCGCAGTTGGAGGAATCGGGCAACGAGGCGTTTCGCGATCTAGCCGACATCACCGCGCCGAAGGTTTCCAGCGGCGGCGGCTTCCCGCTTGGCTGTTCGGTGGCTTCTCCCCCGCCGCAATCGCGCGGAGTGCGGTTGATCGAAGAGAAAACCGTCGCCGGCTTCGACGCCGTCGTGCTCGCCGCCGACTCCGGCAAGGAATTGATCGAGTGGCTGCGCCAGCGTGACTATGCCTTTACTCCGGAAGCCGCGGCATGGGCGCAACCCTATCTGACAGACGGCTGGCACATCACGGCGATGAAGGTCACCAAGGATCAGCAAGCGCGTTCAAAATCCGAGGTCTCCGCATCGGCGCTGCGGATCAGCTTCAAAACCGCCCGCCCGATTTTCCCCTATCGCGAACCCGACTCCCGCAGCGACGCCGCGCGGTTGGGAGTTGGCCACCGCCTGCTACGCATCTATCTCGTGGCGGAATCCAGCTATGAGGGTCATTTCTCGACGGCGGAACGATGGTCGGGCAGGACGCGTTACAGCCAGCCGCTCCAGCAGCACCAGCGGACCCAACTACTGCGGCATCTCAACCTCCCGGATTCCACCGGCCCGTCCGGGGCATGGCTCACCGAGTTTGAAGATGCCTGGCCATACGGCAAGGCTCCGGGCGACGTCATCTTCACCCCTTCTTCAGATCAGCGCAAACTG
>JBIHZT010000263.1:0-5761 GCA_044240265.1 Luteolibacter sp.
TACGGCGCGTTTACTGACATGAAATACCGCCTCATCCATCGGACGAAGTATTCCTACGCGGGCGCGGTCACCGTGTCGCACCACCTCGCGCGGCTAGCCCCGCGCACGCTGCCGGGCCAGCGTTGCCCGTGGCATGAACTGGAAATCCATCCGGTGCCGGTCGGCCGGGGCGTGCATGTGGATTCGTTCGGCAACGTCACTTCGTATTTCGAAATCGAGGGCAAACATGAAACTCTGGAGGTCATCGCCCACAGCCTGGTGGAAGTCTTTCCCACCCAGCACCCGGAACCGAACTCCACACCGCCGTGGGAGCAAGTCCGCGACGCCTGCCAGTTGGAACGGCTCACGCCCGGCTCGGAAGCGGGCGCCTTCCGCTTCGCCTCGCCGATGGTGCCGCTCGGCAGGGATTTCGCGGAATTTGCCAGCGTGGAATTCTCCCCCGCCCGGCCGATCCTGGAAGCGGTGCTCGGCCTGACCGCACGCATTTTCAAGGAGTTCAAATTCGATCCCCGGGCGACCGATGTCAGCACGCCGGTTTCCGAGGTTTTAAAAAAGCGCGCCGGGGTCTGCCAGGACTTCGCCCACCTGATGTTAGCCTGCCTGCGCTCGCTTGGCGTGCCCTGCCGTTATGTGAGCGGCTATCTGGAAACCGCCCCGCCGCCGGGCATGCGCCGCCTCACCGGTGCGGACGCCTCCCACGCGTGGGTCTCGGTTTTCTGCGGCGAGGACGCCGGCTGGATCGACACCGACCCCACCAACAACATCCTCCCCGGCGAGCGCCACATCACTGTCGCCTGGGGCCGTGATTTCTCGGACGTCAGCCCCCTGCGCGGCGTGACTCTCGGTGCCGGCGGGCAACGACTCTCCGTCGCCGTGGACGTGATCCCGGATGAGGAGCGGTGACGCAACACCGCCCGATTTTTCTTCCGGGTTCGGCTTGTTCTGCTTCACTCCGCGCATGAAATCGCATCTTGCAGCACTTGTGATGATGGTGGCTCTGGCCATGGCTCCACCGGTTTTCGCCAGTGGAAAAAAGGAAAACAAGGCGTCGATCACGTTTCACATGGAAACGGAAGGGACTGACAACCCGAAGATGATTTTCCCGCAAATGGCGAACGGGCAGACGCGGTATTTTCGACGGACCCCCGAGGTTAGCCTGAAGGATGTGACCGCATTCAGCCCTTTTCCGGCGGATAACGGACAGGGCTTCGGACTGGTGCTCAAGCTCAAGCCCACCGCCGTGAACCGCCTCGCCGCCCTCACCTCGGCGAATCAAGGCCGCTGGCTGATCTCGCAGGTCAATGGCCGCGCGGTCGATGGCGTGCTGATCGACAAGCCGGTGAACGACGGATTCATCGTCATTTGGAAAGGCGTGACCGATGCCGACATCGCCATTCTCGACAAGGAAATGCCGCGAATCGGTGCGGAAAATAAGAAAAAAAAGAACCTGTTCGGCCTATGATTCGACTTTTCACGCTCATTCTATCGTTGGCCGCTCTCGCCAGCGCCGCCCCGCTTGATCTTCGTCTGCCGACGGAGAACAACCACCTGTTCACCGGCCAGCTTGACCGGTTTTACATGTATGTGGACCGGAACTTCGAGGGTCAGGCCACCCAACCGTGGGAAGCCGGCTCGTTCGGGTTCGTGCGCACGGCCATCCGGATCAACGATCAGATCCTGTTGACGAAATTCCATGAGGGCATCGACATTTCCCCGATCAAACGCGACCAGGCCGGCAATCCGCTGGACCTCGTTTCCAGCATCGCCGCCGGGCGCGTGGCCTATGTCAGCCCTATCGCCGGACGCAGCAACTACGGCAAATACGTCGTCGTCGAGCACCCGTGGGAAAATTCATCCGTCCTATCGCTGTACGCCCACCTCGCGGAAATCACCTGTAATCCGGGCGATCCGGTGAACGCCGGATCCGTGCTCGGGCGGATGGGCTACACCGGTGCCGGGATCGACCGCACCCGCGCCCACTGCCACCTCGAAATCGGCATGCTCGTCAGCACCCAGTACGACGAGTGGCACAAGAAAAACGGCGGCGGCGTGAATTTCCACGGCCTTTTCAATGGCATGAACATCATCGGCGCGGACGCCGCCCGGTTCTTCGTCGAGCATAAGGCGAATCCCGAGCTTCAGTTCAGCCAATTCATCGCCTCCACGCCGGTCTATTTCAAGGTCGCCATCCCGTACACCGGCACGCCAAATTTCGTAAAACGCTACCCTTGGATCGCCCGAAAGACGTCCGAGGGCGGGAGATCCTGGGAGATCAGCTTCACCGCCACCGGCCTTCCTGTCGCTTTCACGCCCAGCCCGCGGGAGGTCGCCGCGCCGGTCGTCGTCTCAGTGCGTCCGTCCACCGTTCCGCACCGCTACCTCACCCGCGGACTGGTCACCGGCGAGGGGAACCGCGCCGAGCTGACCCCTTCCGGACTTAAACTTCTCGGTTTGCTAACCGAAGACTTTCCGGTCACCCAGTAATATCGTTTTCAATCATCCCGTCCACTCATGTCCATCATTCAAAAAATCGCCGACCTCGGCCTCACCCTCCCTGCCGTTCCCGCCCCCATCGCCGCCTATGTGAACTGCGTCCGCACCGGAAACCTGCTTTTCCTCTCCGGTGGTCTGCCCATCGATGGCGACAAAAAAGTCATCGGCAAGGTGCCCACCGCCGTCTCCATCGAAGAAGCGCGGGAAGGTGCCCGCATGATCATTCTCAACCGTCTCGCCGTCATCCAGGATGAAATCGGTTCGCTCGACAAGGTGGTGCGGATCGTCACGCTCAACGGCTTCGTCAACTCCGAGCCGGACTTCACCGGCCACCCACAGGTCATCAACGGCGCGTCGGAACTGCTCGTCGAGATCTTCGGCGACAAGGGCAAACACTCCCGCACCGCGCTCGGCGTGGTCGCGCTGCCGCTCGATGTCGCCGTGGAAATCAACCTGATCGTCGAAGTAGAGGCCTAAGCAAGGCACAAAAAAGCCCGCCATCCTGAAATGGCGGGCTTGATTGAAATTCATCCGGCATCAGCAGCCGCAACCGCCGCCGCCGCCACCACCGCAGCAACCGCCGCTTTTTTCAGCCAGCTCGTCGGCCGTTGGCACGCGACCCATTTCGATGGTGCCACCCACGTATTTGCCGATTTGCTTTTGCAGCGTTTCCAGCTCGCGTTGCGCCGAGAGGAAGTCCCGCGCAATTTCGTTTTCAAACAACGCGTCGCGGGCGCTCTCGAACTCGCGGATTTCCGTCGCTCCCAGCTCCACGCCGGCATGCTGTTTGTGATGCAACTCCTCGCCACGCTCATGGACGCTTTGGTATTGGAGGCGTGCGGAGTCGTCGGCCAGGAAGCGCTCGACATCGGCTTGAAGCTTGAGGAATGAAGGATCGCTGGCGATCTGGGCGCACAGTTCTTTGGTTTTTGCGATCACGGCGGAGTCTTCGGCTAGGATTGACATGCCCGCTTCCTACCCTTGCCCCGCCCGGCTGGCAACGGACAATTGCGGGAATTTTTCGGGAACAAAAGCGTGACAGCAAGCAATGCCCCGCGTTTCGTCACAGTAAGCTTATGGGCATGGCACCACTCAAAGACGGCATCCGTTCCAACGTGCGGATCGATTTCTACGGCAATGTCCACAAACGCCTGCGGGGCACCGACGCGGACAAGCGCTACGCCAAGGAAGTCGAGGTGCTCAAAGTGCTAGAAGAACGCGGCTGCCCCTACGTCCCCCGCCTGCTGGAAGAACATCCCGAGGAGCTCTATTTCGTCTCCACCAACTGCGGTAAACTCGCCGACCAGATTTCCAAGGAAAAGGCCGACAAGCTCTTCGCCAAGCTCGAGCGCGAATACGGCGTCCGCCACCTCGACGCGGAACCCCGCAACATCACTTACGATCCGAAGCTCGGTAGCTTCTGCATCATCGACTTTGAGCTCGCGGAAATCCTACCGCCACCGCCCGACCTCATCATCCCCGAGAAATCCATCTAATCCGTTTCCTCAAAAAACCCGTGTCCCAAGCCGTCACCCTCCATTGGGCAGCGCTCACCCACAGCGGTTCGCGCAAGCCGCGCAATGACGATTCGCTCATCGTCTTTGCCTCCGGTCCCGCCGGGGCCGAGCCCCTCGCGGAGACCGGCAGCCACCCGCTCGCCAGCCAGGATCTCGTCTTCGCCGTGTCCGACGGCATGGGCGGTGGCAACGCCGGCGACATCGCCTCATCGCTCATCCTCCAGCAGATGAGCGAGATCATCCCGGAGACTTTCAAGGCTGCGGCAAAAGGCATCTACCCGGATTACCTCAGCCACCTTGGCGACGCCCTTCGCACCATCCACGAACAAATCAACGCCTCGGGAAATGGCAGCGCGGAACGGGTCGGCATGGCCGCAACCCTCGCCCTCGCCTGGTTCACCCCGGAAAACCTCTATCTCGCCAATGTCGGAGACTCGCGCATCTACCGCTCCCGCGGCGGAGTCCTCGAGCAGCTCAGCCGCGACCACACCTCCGCCTGGGGCCAGTGGAAACGCGGCGAAATCACCGAACTCCAATACCGCTCCCACCCGCGCCGCGCCGCCCTCTACGAAGTCGTCGGCGGCGGCCATGAACGGGTCAACCCCCACTTCGCTGCCATTTCCTATGAACCCGGCGACTGCTTCCTCGTCTGCTCGGACGGACTCATCGATGGCCTCTGGGAAAGAAACCTCTCCAACGCACTCGCAAGCTGCTGCCAGGATCCCCCCGCCACCGCTGTAACTCTTTTAAAACGCGCTATCGACAACTCCGGAATCGACGATACAAGCCTCATCGTCATCGCGGTTTCCGCTCTTCCCCAAGAGCAGGATCATGACTGACCAAATCACCTGAGGCTTGGCACACATGATGCTTTTTCATATGTGTCAGCCATCCTTGGCGGCTACGGGAGCACCCTTAGCTCCAAGGATTCCTGAGAATAATTACCGATAATCACTGAAAACATCCATTATTATGGCCAAATACAAATTGGAATACATCTGGCTCGACGGCTACACCCCCGTGCCAAACCTTCGCGGCAAAACCCAAATCAAAGAGTTTGCCAGTTTTCCAACCCTTGAACAGCTTCCACTCTGGGGCTTCGACGGCAGCTCCACCCAGCAAGCGGAAGGCCGCAGCTCCGACTGCGTCCTCAAGCCAGTGGCGATTTTCCCTGACAGCACCCGCAAGAACGGTGCCATCGTCATGTGCGAGGTCATGATGCCAGACGGTGTCACCCCCCACCCGACCAACGGCCGCGCCACCATCCTCGACGATCCCGGTGCTTGGTTCGGCTTCGAGCAGGAATACTTCCTCTACCAGGACGGCCGCCCGCTCGGCTTCCCGCAAGACGGTTTTCCGAAAATCGGTCAAGGCCCCTACTATTGCGGTGTCGGCTACAAGTTCATGGGCGACATCGCCCGCACCATCGTCGAGGAGCACCTCGACCTTTGCCTCGACGCCGGCATCAACCACGAGGGCATTAATGCCGAGGTCGCCAAGGGCCAGTGGGAATTCCAAATCTTCGGCAAGGGTTCCAGAAAGGCCGCTGACGAAATGTGGGTCGCCCGCTACCTCCTCAACCGCCTCTGCGAAAAATACGGAGTGGATGTTGAATACCACTGCAAACCGCTCGGCGATTCCGACTGGAACGGCTCCGGCATGCACGCGAACTTCTCCACAGAGTATCTCCGTGAAAAAGGCGGCAAAGCCTACTTCGAGGCCCTCATGGCGGCGTTCAGCGAGCATTGCGA
>JBIHZT010000264.1:0-5745 GCA_044240265.1 Luteolibacter sp.
AGGTTAAATCTCGCGCACTTAAAGTCGGAATTAGTGAGCCTGATTCATCGAAGCTTCCATTCACAATTCCCAGCCATTGGACTTGGGCACCGTTAAATGAGATTGGGCGATTGTCTGGCGGAATGACCCCGTCAAAAACCAATGCATCGTACTGGGATGGCGATGTGAATTGGTTTTCATCAAGAGACATTAAATCAGATGAACTGACAGAGTCGGGACTCAAGATCACATCAGCGGGTCTTTCAGCCACACGCCTTCAGCTTTATCCGCCGGGCAGTCTCTTCATGGTTGCCCGGAGCGGAATACTGAAGCACACCTTTCCGGTTTCAATCAACCGTGTCGAGGGTGCAGCCAATCAGGATCTAAAAGTCCTCATGCCGTTTGTTAGCGGCTTGGAGAACTATTTACAGATCATGTTTCGTGGAATGAACGACTTTATTATCACTTCACTTGTGAAGACCGGGATGACCGTTCAAAGCTTGGTTTACGAGGAGTTTGAGAAACAGCCGTTTCCCCTCCCACCCCTCGCCGAGCAAAAGCGCATCGTCGCCAAGGTGGATGAATTGATGGCCTTGTGTGATCGGTTGGAGGCGCAACAGCAGGAACGCGAGGAGCAGGCCGGCGCGCTCGCCCGCGCCTCGCTGGCCCGCTTTGCCGAAGCGCCCACCCCGGCGAACCTCAATCTGCTCTTCCACAAATCTTACAACATCACTCCCACTAATCTGCGGAAATCCATTCTCACGGTAGCGGTGCAAGGGAAGTTGATCCGATTTGAATCCCGACACACAGGTAAGACCATTGGTGACCATATCGAATTTCTGAATGGCTACGCGTTTAAAAGCGAGTGGTTCAAACCCAGTGGTGTGCGCCTTTGTCGCAACGCTAACGTCAGCCACGGTGTGATTGATTGGCACGAGTCCGTCTTCGTTGGCGACGATATTGCGAAGGAATTCGAACGTTTCGTCCTCAGGGAAGGCGATATCGTCCTGTCACTTGATCGGCCGCTAATCACGACGGGCTTGAAAGTGGCAAGAGTCAGGAAATCAGACCTACCTTGCCTTTTGCTCCAGCGAGTCGCGAAGCCGGTTCCAAAGCATGATCAGTTGGATCTGTCATTTTTTCTGTTGTGGCTGAACTCATCGGAATTTGTCGACACGATCGATCCGGGGCGGAGCAACGGTGTCCCGCATATTTCAACTCGGCAGGTTCAAAGCCTTCCATTCATTCTGCCACCCCTCGCCGAACAACGCCGGATCGTGGCCAAAGTAGCTCAACTGATGGACTTGGTGGACCAGTTGGAAACGCAGCTCGCAGCCTCCCGCGCCACCGCCAAAAACCTCCTCGACGCTCTCGTCGCTGAACTGACTCACACCAGCTGATTTTCACCATGCCACTCTACGAAATGACCCCGACTGCTTTCCGCCCGATCAACCGAACTTCGTTCGCGGATCTAAGGGTTCGTCGGTAGGGTCAGTCCCGGCTAACAAGCATTGGCGGAAATTGGATTCACCGACCCCGCCTCGATCCTTGCCAGGCGAGGGCGTTTCCCTGATTTGCAGGCACCCGGTGGCTGCGGTGAAGGCCGGGATTGTGGGTTCGAAGTCGTCGATGTGTGGCGGCTTAAAACAAGCTCGTCTGCGAATCGTCCGGCCGGGGTGCGGGCACCGGAGCGCCGATTTTCGCATAAGCGGCAGGCATCGCCGTCCGCCCGCGCGGGGTGCGCATGAGAAATCCCTGCATGATGAGGAAGGGCTCGTGCACTTCCTCGATGGTCGCCGCATCCTCGCCGACGGCGACGGCCAGCGAGTTCAGACCCACCGGGCCGCCGTTGAATTTGTAAATCAGCACTTCCAACAGCCGCTTGTCCATTTCGTCCAGCCCCTGCGAGTCGATCTCGATCATCGCCAGCGCCGCGTCCGCGATTTTTCCGTCGATGAATCCCTCGCCACGGACCTGCGCGAAGTCCCGCACCCAGCGCAGCAACGCGTTCGCCACCCGTGGCGTGCCGCGGGACCGCGAGGCGACTTCGAGCGCGCCGTCCCGCTCGATTGGCACGTCCAGCAATCCCGCCGAGCGCTCGATGATCAGCGCTAACTCGTCGTGCGTGTAATAATCCAGCCGGTTCGCCAGTCCGAAGCGCGACCGCAGCGGCGCGGTCAACATGCCTGAGCGCGTCGTCGCGCCGACCAGCGTGAATTTCGGTAAATTGATCTGGATCGACCGCGCCGACGGGCCGGAGTCGATGATGATATCCAGCCGGAAATCCTCCATCGCCGGATACAGATATTCCTCGATCGCCGGGTGCAGCCGGTGGATTTCATCGATGAACAAAATGTCGCCCTTCTGGATGTTCGTCAGGATCCCCGCGAGGTCGCCGGCTTTTTCGATTTGCGGGCCGGATGTCGTGTGAAGCTGCGTCCCGGCGGCGCGGGCGATCAGGTTGGCGAGCGTGGTTTTTCCCAATCCCGGCGGGCCGGAAAGCAGCACGTGGTCGAGCACGTCGCCACGGCCTTTCGCCGCCTCCAGCATCAGGAGAATCCGGTCCTTCACCTTTTCCTGGCCGATGAATTCGGAAAACGCCGGCGGACGCAGCGAGACGTCGAACGGCGTCGGCGGGGCGGTGGTGGTTTGTTGGTAGAAATTCTCGGACATCGGACGGGCGCGGGGAGTTGAACCCAGCGGCGGGCGGCTGAGAAGCGGTAAAAATGCTGTTTTCGGCAAAAGTCCCTGCTAAAACGCGCGCCACAACGTTTGAAAACCCTCCTCCAACTCACCGACATCCGCAAATCCTTCGGGGCCGTCCGCGCGCTCCGGGGCGTTTCGTTCGAGCTGCGGCCGGGCGAGGTCCACGCCCTGCTCGGCGAAAACGGCGCAGGAAAATCCACGCTCATCAAGGTCATCACCGGCGCCCACCAACCGGACGGCGGCACGCTGGTGGTGGCGGGCGAGGAAGTGCACCACCTCACGCCCTCCAAGGCGAGGGAGCTGGGAATCGCCTGCATCTACCAACAGCCCGCACTTTTTCCCGACCTCACCGTGGCGGAAAACATCGGCCTGCGATTGAAAAAAACCGGACTCTTCAGCCGCGTCTCATGGACCGGCCAGCGGACCCGCGCCACCGAGTTGCTCCACCGCATCGGCGCGGAGATTTCGCCTGATGCCGAGGTGCAATCGCTGTCGATGCCCGAGCAACAACTGGTCGAAATCGCCTGTGCGCTTGGTTCCGGCGCGCGCATCGTCGTGATGGACGAGCCGACCGCCTCGCTGACCCATAAGGAACAACACCTGCTCTTCAAAGTCGTCCGCGACCTCCGCGAAAGCGGGGTGGGGGTGGTTTACATTTCCCACCGGCTGGAAGAAATCTTCGCCCTCGCCGATCGCGTCACCGTGCTGCGCGATGGCGAAAGCGTCGGAACGAACTCAGTCGATTCGCTGAATGAATCCCAGATGATCAAACTGATGGTCGGCCGCGAAGTGTCGTCCATCTATCCGCCGTCCGAAAGCGAGCCCGGCAAAACGGTGCTTTCGCTGAAAAATCTCAGCTGCTCCGAAAGCGGCGTGAGTGGGGTGACACTCGATGTCCGGGCCGGGGAAATCGTCGGCATGGCCGGCCTCGTCGGCGCGGGCCGGACCGAGCTGGCGCGGATCCTTTTCGGCATCACCCCGGCAGATTCCGGTGAAATTTTGCTCAACGAGGAGCGCATTTCTATCAACAGTCCGCGCGATGCGATCGCCCGTGGCATTGCCTACGTGCCGGAAGACCGCCGCCGCCACGGGGTGATTCTTGAAATGCCGATTTCCCAAAACATGACGATGGCGATCCAGCCAGCGTTGTTCCCCGGCGGCTGGCTGCGGCTCAAGGCGGAGACCTTGTTAGCCCGCGAGTTCATCCGAGACCTCGGCATCAAGACCAGCTGCCCGGAAGCCCCCGGCGGCAGCCTGAGCGGTGGAAACCAACAGAAAGTCAGCGTCGCCCGATGGCTCGCGACGAAACCGAAATTACTCATCCTCGACGAACCCACGCAGGGCGTGGACGTCGGCGCGAAGAGCGAGATTCACAAGATCATCCGCCAGCTCGCCAAGGACGGCCTCGCGGTGCTGATGATCTCCAGCGATCTGCCGGAAGTGCTCGGCATGAGCGACCGGGTCGCCGTGATGCGCGGCGGCAAGCTGGTGGAAATCATCGCCAAGGAAAACGCGGACGCGCACTCGGTCATGGCCGCGGCGCTTGGAACCAACGGTAGAGACGCCGCCTGAATGAATAAGTATTCCCGGGAAATCACGGTGGCGGCGGCGCTGGCTATGTTGATGGTGGCCTTGGCGTTTTTCGCGCCGCACTTTTTCCAATGGCAGCCCTTCATCTCGCGGCTCACCTCGCAGATGCCCGCGCTGGTCGCCGCCATCGGCATCGCGTTGATCATCATTTGCAGGCAGATCGATATTTCCATCGGCGCGCAGTTCAGCATGTGCGCGATTGTCGCCGGAGTGACGGCGGCGTCCGGCCTGCCGCTGGGCGTTGCGATTCTAGCAGCGCTCGGGGCGGGTGCCTTGATGGGTGCGGTGAACGGTATATTGGTGGCCTATCTCGGGCTGCCGAGCATCGTGGTCACGCTGGCGACGATGGTCACCTGGCAGGAAGCGCTGCGGCTCTGGCAGCAAGGGCGCTTGTTCACTCTTCCCGCCGGCGTCCAGTGGTTCGGCCTCAGCCAGCCTGCCGGACAAGCGGTGGTGATTTCCCTAACCTTCGTCCTGCTGGCCGCCGCGGCCTGGGCGATGAAGAATCTATCCAGAGGGCGCTTCATCTACGCCACCGGCACAGACGCCGAAGCCGCGCGCCTCGCGGGGATCGATCCCAAGCGCACCACCTTCGGCGTCTTCTTCCTGATGGGCCTGCTCTCCGGCCTCGCGGCGGTGCTGAACCTCGTGCAGTCGCCGCAAGTGCAGCCGAATTGCGGGGACGGGCTGGAGTTGAAAACCATCGCCGCCGCGGTCGTCGGCGGAGTCGCCATCCGCGGTGGGCGTGGGACCTTAGTCGGCGTTCTGTTGGGAATGATGCTGCTCGCGAATGTGAACCCGGCGCTCACTCATTTCCACCAGCCGCCGTATTGGGAAAAGGCGATTCAAGGCCTGGTGATCTTGCTCGCGGTGATGGCCGACGGACTGCGCAACCGAAAGAAAATGAGATCATGACACTTCCTATCAAATCCTCGCTCGCCCGTCATGAAGCGGTGCTGCTGTTGGTGATCGTGCTCGAAGTGGTGCTCTTCAACGCGCTCGGCCAGCGTTTCCTCACCGGCGGAAACATTTCCAATATTTTCCGCCACTCGGTGGAAATCGGCCTGCTTGCGCTCGCCATGACGCCGGTCATCCTCACCGGTGGCATCGATCTATCCGTCGGCTCGATGATGGGCCTTTGCGCGGTGCTTTTCGGCATGATGGTGAACACGCTCGGCCTCGATCCGTGGGTTGCGGGGATTGCTGCGATCACCGTCGGAGCCCTCGGCGGTGGCTTGAACGCGGTGCTGATTACGCGCCTGAATCTCCCGCCGCTGATCGTCACGCTTGGCACGTTTTCCTTGTTCCGTGGGCTGGCGGAGGCGCTGACAAAAGGTTCGGTGGCGTATTCCGGATTTCCGCAATCGTTCCTGGCACTTGGTAATTCAAACACCGCCGGGATCCCGACTCAGCTGTGGGTGTTTCTCGCCGTGGCCTTGGGAATCTGGCTGCTGGTGCATCAGACGACTC
>JBIHZT010000265.1:0-5742 GCA_044240265.1 Luteolibacter sp.
AGGTCGAGGTGGCTGCCGCGCTCTTGCTCGATCCCGCCGCGGCGGATGCGAAGAAGGAACGTCTGCTCGAAGCGCTGGCGCTCAAGGGCGAGACGGCGGGGGAGATCGCGGGATTCGTAGAGGCTTTCCTTCAGCACGCGGTGGACCCGCGCCTCGGCTTGCTGGACCTCGAGGGCCCGACGCTCGACGTCTGCGGCACTGGTGGCGACCAGCTCGATTTGTTCAACGTCTCCACCACCGCCATGTTCATCGCCGCCGCCGCCGGAGCCGTGGTGGTGAAACACGGCAACCGCGGCATCACTTCGAAAAGCGGTGGCGCGGACGTGCTCGAAGCGCTCGGGGTGCGCATCGATTTGTCGGCGGACGAGTTCCGCAACTGCATCGAAAAGGCGGGGCTCGGCTTCATGTTCGCGCCGATCTATCATCCGGCGTTCAAGGCGGTCATCGCGGTGCGCAAATCGCTCGCGGCTCGTGGCGTGAAAACGATTTTCAACCTGATCGGGCCGCTGCTGAATCCCGCACGGCCGGAGTGTCAGCTCGTCGGCGTGTTCTCGCGCGATCTCTGCCCGGTCTTTGCGGAAATCCTCCAGCGGCTCGGCCGCGAGAGCGCGTGGGTCGTGCACGGCACCACCGGCGACGGGCGCTCGGTGGACGAGGTCAGCCTGATGGGATCGACGCGTATTTTCAAATCCGGCTCGATGCAGGAGATGGACGACGAGGAGGTGCGCCCGCGTGATTTCGGCCTCAAGCATGCCGAGGTGGAGGAGCTGCAGGGCGGCGACGCGAAGTCGAACGCCATCATCCTTGAAGCCATCCTCGCGGGCCGCGAGACCGGGCCGAAGCGCGACATGGTGCTGATGAACTCGGGCGCCGCGCTCGCCTGCGCCGGTCTGGCCGACAACATGGGCGACGGCATCGAAATTTCCCGCGAGATGATCACCAGCGGCGCGGCGTTGGAGAAGCTGCGGTTGTTGCAAAAATTCTCTCAAGGCTGACGGATCTTTCAAATCGCCAACCGTCCCGGATTTTCGAACATTTAGAAGTCACCCATGAAGATCGTATTCCGCCTGAACTACCACACTGTCGCAGGTCAGTCGCTGTGGCTGAAATATTCCACCGTATTGGATGAAAAGGGAGTGCGTTTCGACCAGGTCGTGCCGTTGCACTGGATCAACGACGGGCAATGGGAGACTCGCGTCGATGTCCGCGGGGCGGGGCGCTTCCGGCTGGAATACAACTATCAGCTCCGGCAGGCCAACGGCGTCGAGCTGGACGAGTGGCATGCGCCGCGAAATGCCGAGGTGGACCTCGACGCGCACGACGCGCTGGTGCTGCTCGACTCGTGGTGTTCGGCGGGTACTGTGGATTACGCCTTCGAGACAAACGCATTTCTAGCAGTCCTGCCGGCCCGCTGTCAGTTCCAGGAACTGGCCAGTCCGGCGGATGCCAACCATTCCTTCCAACTGCGGATGGCGGCGGTGCCGGCCGGGCAGGTGCCGTGTCTGATCGGCAGCGTGAGCGAGATCGGCAACTGGGGCTGGCACTCCGCCGTGCCGCTTCAGGAAACCGCGCCTAACATCTGGCGGAAAAATCTCTACCTGCCGGTCGATTGGGGAATCGAATACAAGTATGGTTTGTTTGATCTCAAGTTGAAATGCGTGGTCAGCATGGAGCTCGGCGAAAACCGCAGGATCGCCGCGCGGGCGCTGGCTCCGCGGCAGTGGACGAAGGTGGAGGATGAATGTTACCGCCGGGACGAGGGCGGTCTCTATCGGGCGGCGGGTGTCGCGATGCCGGTATTCTCGCTGCGCGGTGACAAGAGCCTCGGCGTCGGCGAGTTCGCGGACCTCAAGCCGTTTGGCGATTGGGCGCATTCCGTGGGTCTCAAGTTGATTCAAATTTTACCGATCAACGACACGACCTCGTCACATGATTGGACGGATTCCTATCCGTATTCGGCGATCAGCGTGTTCGCGCTGCATCCGCTCTATCTGCGCATCGATGATTTGAATTACGCCATGCCGGCGGCGTTCAAACAGGAGCTGGCGGTGGCCCGTGACCGGCTCAATCCGCTGGAGCAGGTGGACTACGAGGCGGTGATGCGGGTGAAGACGAAGCTCACCCGGCAGATTTTCGAAAAACACCACGCCTCTATCACCGCGGGTGAGGGTTTTCAGCGGTTCCTGGATGTCAACGGCGAGTGGGTCGTTCCCTATGCGGTTTTCTGCGTGAAGCGCGACCACTACGGCACCGCCGATTTCGCCCGGTGGGAGGAATGGGCGGCGTTTGACAGGGAAATGGTGGACGAACTCGCGGCACCGGGGCATCCGGACTGGCGGGCGGTGAGTTATCACATCTGGCTGCAATACGAACTGGATCTCCAGCTAGCGGACGCGGTCGACTATTTGCATTCACTTCACCTCGCGCTGAAAGGGGACCTGCCGATCGGCATCGATCGCCAGTCGGTGGACGCCTGGTCCGCGCCGCATTTGTTCAAGATGGACGCGCAGGCCGGCGCGCCGCCGGACGCCTTCGCGGTGAAGGGGCAGAACTGGGGGTTCCCGACCTACAACTGGGAGGTCATGCGGCAGGACGACTACGCCTGGTGGCGCTCCCGCTTCGCCCAGCTCAGTCATTATTTCGACGCCTATCGGATCGATCACATTCTCGGCTTTTTCCGGATCTGGCAGGTGCCGTGCGAGCATGTGGAGGGAATCATGGGCCACTTCGATCCGGCGATGCCGATCCACATCGACGAGATCCGCCAGCGCGGGATCGCCTTCGACTATAACCGCTTCTGCCGCCCCTACATCCGCTGGAATTTCCTCTGCGAACTCTTCGGCGATGCGGTGGAGTATGTGAAGGGCCGGTTTTTCCACGACTGTGAGGACGGGTATTTCCAGTTGAGCGAACAGGTCGCGACCCAGCGCCGGATCGTTGATTTTCTAGCGGATCACCCGCACGACGATTTCATCCGGGACGGTCTGCTGGACTGCGCGAGCGAGGTGCTGTTCTTCGAGGTGCCCGGTTCGCACGGCACGCAGTTCCACCCGCGTATGTCGATGCAGGCGACGCGTTCTTATCAGGATCTCCCTGATGACGTCCGCCGGCGGGTGGAGGATCTATACAACGATTATTTCTACCAGCGGCAGGAGGATTTCTGGCAGGCGTGTGGCTACGAAAAGCTCCCTGCGATGCGCAAGGCCAGCCAGATGCTGCTCTGCGGCGAGGATCTCGGAATGGTGCCCGCCTGCGTGCCGGGGGTGATGAAGGAACTTGGCATCCTGTCGCTGGAAATCCAGCGGATGCCGAAGACCCACGAGATCGAGTTTTACGATCCGGCGCAGGCTCCCTACATGAGCGTGGTGAGTCCATCGACCCACGACATGTCCAGCCTGCGCGCCTGGTGGAAGGAGGATCCCGGCGCAACGGCGAGGTTTGCCTGGCAGATGTTCGGGCTTGCCTTTCCTCCGTCCGAGCTCTCGGGCGAGATCGCGGGCCGGATCATCCGGCAGCATCTCCACTCGCGGGCGATGTGGGCGATTTTCCCGCTTCAGGACCTGCTGGCGATGGACGAGTCGATCCGCCACCCGGAACCGGAGGCGGAGCGGATCAATGTGCCGGCGATCATCCCGTATTACTGGCGCTACCGGATGCACCTCGGGCTGGACGAGCTCGTGGCGGCGGATGGCTTCAACCGCAAGCTGGCGGGCTTCATTAGCGCGGCCGGGCGCTGAGGCGCGGGAAAAGCGGAATTTTCCAAGAATTGCCCGAGTCCGATTTGAACCGCTCTGCACGGAGCCTTACGCAGGGTGGTGTGGGACCCGGGAGTGAATCACTCCCGGAGACCCGATTCGGTTCTTCATTTCTGTTGGCTGATCACCAACCAAATTATTGATAGTGTAAGAGGGATACCGATAATAATCCCAGTACCAATCCAAGCGAACCACTTCCAGAATCGAAAAGACTTCCGATCCCACTCCGACTGCCCGACTATGGATTCTTCATTCTGCCGCTTAGCGAATTCGTAAGGAAGGCGGACGATGCGGATCAACACTTCGAGGATAGACATCTAATTCTTTGCGATGGTGAAAGATTTTCTGATTTTCTGCCGAACAGTAATATTGAACGACCGGTCGGGTTTGGGGGGTGTTAACCGACGGGTCGGTGATCAGGGTAAAACCCGACCCGGAACTACGGATTTTGGCAACCTCGTTCATGAAACACTTGATAGGGTGTTCACGCTGGCGAGCCAAGCGGTAAATTTGGATATGGGGCAGATCTTAGCGGTTTAGAGATTATCCAGGGGGCTGGGAGCACCCGCGCCCGGACGTTTCATGACGTGCAGGTAAATCATGGTCGTGGAGACGTCTGCATGACCGAGGAGGCTTTGGACGGTCCGGATGTCGGTCCCGGATTCAAGCAAGTGCGTTGCCCGGCTTCGCTGCGCTACGCCGGGGCAAGCTCCGGTTTTGTTGCGTTACGCCGGGGCAAGCTCCGGTTTTGTTGCGTTACGCCGGGGCAAGCTCCGGTTTTGTTGCGTTACGCCAAGGCAAGCTCCGGTTTTGCTGAGGCAGGTTTCGGTTAAAAGTGGCGTTTTGAGAATGCTCGTCCTGAGTGACTCTTGAGATATTGCTCGAAAGCAGCGGCTTTGGACGAATCACGGAATGCAACGGCAATTTCAATCCGCCAAGGAATGTGAATTGCGGTCGGCCGCACTTCTCCCAAATTGTGCTGTTGCAGACGGCGCTCAAGATTATGGGTGAGGCCGGTGTAGTGGCGGTCCGGGTGATCAATGCTGACGAGTTGATAAACGTAGTGGAACATAGTGATGGCTTGCCCGGGCGTAGTTCCGTTCAAGGGGCGAAACCTAGTGGGTGGTGATGGTTCCTTGCCCGAAATCGAGGTCCTGGACACGCAGGCGCATGGCGCCCATCAAGCGCAGGCCGCTGCCATACATGACCTGCGCGCTCAATTTCCAGGGATCTTCCAAGCGTGCGAAAACGGTGCGGACTTCCTCGCGGGTCATGACGATGGGTGGGCGCCGCTGACCACGGGCGGGTGTGAAGTGATCCAGAGTGAAGTCCTGGATGCCGAAGACGTTTTTGACGAGGAAGACCATGACATTGAGGGCTTGGTGTTGGGTGGCTGGGGCGACGTTTCTTTCGAGGGCGAGGAAGTCGAGGTAAGCGGAGATGGCGGAGGGTCCGGCAGCATACGGGGCTTGGCCGAGTCTTTGGAAACAGAAGCGGATGAAGCGGCGATTCCAGTAAACCTAAAATACGCTCGGGTGCGTTCAGGGTATTGGTGCCAAGGGGCCTTGGTCCAGGATTCCGCCCAGCGGACGTATTAGTCGCGGGCAGTGGGTTTGATGGGGAGTGAGGAGATGCGCTGGAGGAATTTCCGGCGGGCGGGCGACACGGTTGGGTCGGCAGGAGGTGGTTCTGGCGGCGGAGGCATGGATTTTCTCTGAAGTGTTCAAGAGAATATTTTAAGGAGAAAGTTGGAGTTGGATTGATCCGGGATTCCGGGTGCTTCTTGCTTTGGCGTTTTATAGGCTTCCTGCTTCGCGGGCGGAATGAAGTCCCGCAGTCGTGAAGAGGTTGAGTCGGCTGGGGTCGTGCTTTTTCACACGTACGGGGCAGCCTGTCCGGCCCGTGGCAAGCTTGCCGGGTGATGGGAAAAGCTTTCCACGCGCTGAGGCGCTGGGGAGGGTGGAATTTTCCAAGACGATGCCTTGAC
>JBIHZT010000266.1:0-5738 GCA_044240265.1 Luteolibacter sp.
GCTACGGGCTCAACCGCCGGAATTTCGGCGGAATTTTGGTTGGTTTCTTCAGACATGATTACAAAAAATTACTTCTTCACGCCGACCGTCTTCTTCTTGCCCTTGCGGGTGCGGGCGTTGGTGCGAGTGCGCTGGCCACGGACGGGCAGTCCACGCTTGTGGCGGATGCCACGATAGCAGTTGATGGATGTCAGACGCTTGAGCTGCGATTGGCGCTCACGGCGAAGGTCACCTTCCACCATGATGGACTCCGCCTGGATCACCTGGGCGATGCGGACGAGTTGTTCCTCGCTGAGCTGTCCGGTGCGGATGTTGGGGTCGACTCCTGCGTGCTCGAGAATCTTCGCCGCCGTAGGGCGGCCGATACCAAACATGTAGGGCAGAGAAGCTTCGATGCGCTTCTCATTGGGAATTTCAATGCCTAGGATACGTGCCATGATGTGCGTGATTTCGCGTGACCACGAGAGGATGTCCAGACTTCTCTGGCGTCTCCGCGGGGCGGGTGATTTAGCAGACCGCCGGGGGCTGGCAAGCGGTAAATGGAAATTTTCTTGGATTTACCCGGATGCGGCGTGGCGGCGATCACCGGTCGCCGCGAACCATCTCCACGAGGCCACCTCACGGAGAAACCGCGAGGCGTTCGCTGACGGCTTCCTTTTCGAAAATAAAGCCGTTTTCCTTGTAGGTCTTGAGACGGAAGTGAGTGGCGGTGGAAATCACGCCGTCGAGCGAGCTGAGCTTCTCGGAGACGAAGCGGGCGACTTCGCGGAGATCGCCACCCTCAACCACGACCATGAGATCGTAACCGCCGCTGGCGAGATAACAGGAAACGACCTGGTCGAAGCGCGAGATGCGCATGGCGAGGCGGTCGAAGCCGCCGCCGCGCTCGGGAGTGACTTTCACCTCGATGAACGCGGAAACGGAAGTGTCGCCGGTGGCCTCGGGATCAATCACGGCATGGTAGCCGAGGATGGTTCCGTCCGCTTCGAAAGCAGCCACCTTGGCGGCGACGGCTTCCCGGGTGGAGGAGAGCAGGTCGGCCAGATCCTGGTCGGAAAAACGGGCTTTGCGGCGGAGGAGCTGGAGAAGTGGATCGGAGGACATGGGAAAAGGAGTGGTGAGAGATTTTAGTGGAAAGTTGAGAGCGAAGAAAAAGCGCCTCAGTCTTGCCTCCAACTCCCAACTCTCAACCCTAAACTCTCAACTTCCTCAATCTCCGAAACAAATGCCGACAGCCTTGGCGGCGAGAACCAGTTCGCTTTGCGGCGAAACCAGCCGGAGCTGGTGGACGGCTTCCTCGATCGGCACGGAATCGACATGATAGGCCTGATAGCTGACCATGCGGCCGAAATTGCCGTCGGCGGCGAGTTTCACGGCCATGACGCCGAAGCGCATGCCGAGGATCCGGTCGATGGCGGTGGGCGAACCGCCGCGCTGGAGATGGCCGAGGATGCAGGCGCGGGTGTCCTTGCCGGTGGTCTCCTGAAGTTTCGCGGCGACGCGCTCGCCAATACCGCCAAGGCGGACTTCGCCACCGGTGTTGGAATCGATGGTGACGATTTCCCCTTCCGGCATGTGCGCGCCCTCGGCGACGACCACCATGGTGCTGTGATAGCCGGCGGCGTCGCGGCGGTTGATGAACTCGGTGATTTTCTCGAAAGAGAAGGGAATTTCCGGCAGGAGGACGACATGGCCGCCGCCGGCGATGCCACCCCAGAGGGCGATCCACCCGGCATGGCGACCCATGACTTCGAGAACCATGACGCGTTTGTGGCTTTCCCCGGTGGTGTGAAGGCGGTCGAGCGCGTCAACCACGGTGGAAACAGCGCTGTCGAAGCCGAAGGTGAACGCGGTGGCGCTGAGGTCGTTGTCGATGGTCTTGGGGACACCAATGATCGGCCAGCCTTCACGATAGAGCTGCAATCCGGTGGTCAGCGAGCCGTCCCCGCCGACGATGATGAGGGCTTTGATCTCGAGTTCCTCCATGGTCGCCTTGGCCTTGGCGACGATGTCCGCAGGGACCTCGGCGATGTCGCCCTTGCCGATCTTCGCGGCGAAGTGCCCCTTGTTGGTGGTACCGAGGATGGTGCCGCCGAGCTTGAGGATGCCGATGGTATCCTGAGGCTTGAGGATGACGTAATCGCCGGGAGGCAGCATGCCTTCGAAACCATCGCGGAAGCCGACGACTTCCCAACCGAGTTGATCGGCCGCGCCGACGACGCCGTGGATGACGGCATTAAGTCCGGGGCAATCGCCGCCGCTATTTAGAATTCCTATTCTCATGGGGATGTGTGGTTGAAAATGGTGGGCAAAATTTACTGCGGGCTGGGCAGGCTGAGAATTTCGCGCTCGCGGTTCTGGACAAGCGCGCCGGACTCCAGCCAGGGGTCATAGATGGCCCAGCCTTCGCGGATCAGCCCGCGGGCTCGGCTGAAGCGATCCGCGCTATTGAGGACGACGACGATCAAGCGGCGCGGCGTGGCGCCCTTGGAGCCATCCGGCTTCATGCGGACGAGGGGTTCGCGGTCCATACAAACGGAGACACAGGGTCCGGCAGCATTCGTTGTACCAGTTTTCACCCCCAGGATCCCGGGTTCTCCGATGAGTTCGTTGGAATTTTTCACCCGGTAGCCGCGCTTGCCAGCCGGTCCGGTGACGCCAACCTGGCGGTCTTTCTGGCGGACGGTGAAGTTGAAGGCATTCCGGCGCATCGCATACACCGAGAGCCGGGCGATGTCTGCGGCGGTGGAATAGGCCTTGGCACCCGGGCGATCTAGGCCGTGGGGATTGGCGAAACGGGTGTTCTTCATGCCCAGCGCTTTGGCGAGCTGGTTCATTTCGCCGACGAATGTAGCGACCGGATCGCCGCTGCCACCACGGCGGGACTGGATCTCCCGGCCCACGTGGTCGGCGATGGTGAGGGCGGCTAGATTGTCCGAGCCCAGAAGCGCCGAGTAGAGGGCGTCGCGCAAGGTGAGCTGGTCTCCAGGCTGGAGGTTCATCGGGTTCGGCCCGCCGACGAGGGCAACGGTCTGAGGCGCGGTGATAATGGTAGTGCCGAGGTCCGCACCTGTTGCGGTGGCCCAGTCCACAGTCACGGCACCTGTGGCAATCTTGGTGAGACTGGCGACCGGACGCTTTTCGGTGGTGTTCGCACCAACCAGGATTTTCCCGGAGTAGGCCTCCACCACCATCACGCTTTCAGGGGCTTGGGCGGATGCGTGGAAGGGCAGAATCACGGCGAGAAAGGCCAGCGTTCGGAGGATCTTGAAATGCTTCATAAGGGTCAACGCGCGGAGAGTAACCACCGGCAATGGCAACTCAACTCCAAAGGAAACCGCGCAATCCATACTTCGGAAGGAATGTGCGCCCGGTGCGCGAGCTTGTCACTCCCGGGGGAGATCCGCGCATCAAATGCGAGGATTTGCGCCACCGGAACGGGTGCGGGATTGCGGCGCGGGTGGATCGCGTGTAGGACCCGCAGCATGTGGGAGGCGATTCAAACAAGTGCGATCTGGGGCGGCGTGGGCACGGGAGTGGCATGGTTGGTGACGGTCTGCCTGCTGCTTGCAGGCGCGGTCGGCTGCGTGCTGCCGGTCCTGCCGGGGCATTTGATCATCCTGATCGCCGCGGTTTCCTATCGGCTGATGCTGGGGCCGGACGCGGGGCTGGCTTGGTGGTCGTTTGCGATTCTCGCGCTGCTGATGGCCGTTTCCCAAACCTTCGAAACACTCAGCGGAGCCGCCGGGTCGAAATGGTTCGGCGGCACACGCTGGGGAGCGCTGGGCGCGATCGCGGGCAGCATTGTGGGGATGTTTTTCCTGCCATTCGGGCTGTTGCTGGGACCCTTGATCGGGGCGTTTATCTGTGAAATCGCTGTCGCGAGGAAACAAAGCCACCATGCGGCGATTTCCGGCGTCGGCTCGGTGGTCGGTACGCTGGCGGGTATGGGATTCAAAATCGCGGTGGGAATCCTGATGATCGGCTGGTTCCTGCTGGATGTGTTTTTGATCGGGAAATAGTCCGTTCCAGGAGGGCCGGGTGACCTCAGCTGGAACATCCACTTCCAGCTTGCGATCCGCGTGGGGGCGGAAAGAATCCGCGCAGCTTTCATTTCCATGACAAAATTCCGCCCATGCATCGACCTCCACCAGGGCCAGGTGAAACAAATCGTCGGCGGCAGCCTGCGCGACGACGGCGCGGGACCGACGGAGAATTTCGTGTCGGACCGGCCGGCGGGCTGGTTTGCGGAGACTTTCCGCGACGACCGGCTGACCGGCGGGCATGTGATCAAGCTCGGGCCGGGAAATGATGAGGCGGCGCGGGAGGCGCTGGCCGCCTATCCCGGCGGGTTGCAAATCGGCGGCGGGATCCATGAGAAAAATGCCGCGGAGTGGCTGGAGGCCGGGGCGAGCCATGTGATCGTGACTTCGGCGCTGTTTGACACGGAGGGGAAATTTCAGGAAGAGACCTTGCGCTCGCTGGTGGGGAAAATCGGCAGGGACAAGCTGGTGATCGACCTTTCCTGCCGCCGGACCGCCGCGGGCTGGACGGTGGCGATGAACCGCTGGCAAACGCTGACGGACCTGACGGTGGATCACACGACGCTGGACCGGCTCGCACCGTTTTGTGACGAGTTCCTGATCCATGCGGCGGACGTGGAGGGCTTGTGCCGCGGAATTGATGCGGAACTGGTCGAACTGCTGGGGAATTGGGGGAAATGCCCGGTGACTTACGCAGGCGGCGCGGCGACGATGGCGGATCTGTTACTGATGGAGCAGGCCGGGCGCGGCGCAGTGGATGTGACGGTGGGCAGCGCGCTGGATCTTTTCGGCGGCAAGGGGCTCGTTTACAAGGACTTGGTCGCGTGGAACCGGCGCGAGACATGAGTTTGCCGGAAAGCGGTTGCAGGTTCCGCGTGCAGTGTCTTAGGCTCCGGCCGTGCCGAATTCGGATATGCAACATTTCGCCGTTGAGGCGGTGATCAACCGCGATTTTCTGCGCTCTGTGTTCCAGTCGATGCTCCGGGCGAGGATCTTGGAAAACAAGCTGTCGAGTCTGTATAAGGCGGGAAAAATCGTCGGCGGCGTCTATCTCGGCCGCGGCCAGGAAGCGGTGAGCGCCACGCTTGGCACCGCGTTGATCCAAGGCACGGATTTCTTCGCCCCGCTGATCCGCGACCAGGCGGGACGCACGGCCTTCGGCGAGCCGATGATTGATTGCACCAGAACTTATCTCGGCTCCGTCGAGGGACCGATGCGCGGGCGGGATGGAAACATCCACCGCGGAAGGCCGAAAATGGGCATGCCGGCGATGATTTCCCACCTCGGCGCGCAGGTGCCGGTGATCGCGGGAATGCTGTTTGCGAAACGCCTGCAAGGCACTCTCGCCGGGCGCGTGGGCGCGACCTGCATCGGCGATGGCGCGACTTCGACAGGCGCGTTTCACGAGGGGCTGAATTTAGCGGCAATCGAGCGGCTGCCGATGGTGGTCGTCGTCGGAAACAATCAATTCGCCTACTCGACGCCGAATCACCGCCAGTTCGCTTGCGTGGATCTGGTGGAAAAAGCCCGCGGCTATGGTGTCGGCGGATTTTCGGTGGATGGCACCGATTTGCTGGCCTGCGCTTCGGTAATCAGCGAGGCCGTCCAGCGCGCGCGCAATGGCGGTGGCCCGCAACTGGTGGTCGCACGACTGCTGCGACTCTCCGGCCACGGCGAGCACGACGACGGTGCCTA
>JBIHZT010000267.1:0-5734 GCA_044240265.1 Luteolibacter sp.
CGCAGATGACTGAGCTGTTCCTCGCGGCCGCCATACATGTCCTCCATCGACGACATGCCGTCCGCCCCCAGCACCGCCTGGATCCAGCGGATGTCATGGTCCGCGGAGAGCATCATTACGAAAAACGGCAGCCAAAAAACCGCGCTGCACAGCCAGAACAACCGCCACTCCCGCCGCACCGCCTGCGGGAAACTCACCGCCACGAACTCCACCACGTTTTCCCAACCACCCCGCCGCGTCCGGTAAATCAACTCATAGCCGCGGATCACCAACTCGTTCAGCCGGTCCGTGATGCGCCCGCCATACATCCGGGATTCCGCCAGCGACAAGTCCAGGCTCAGCTCGCGGAACAAGCGCGGCAGATGCTCCGCCTCCGGCCCGGCCTTGCCCTTTTCCATCCGGGAAACCAGCGCCTCGTATTCCGCCCAGCGCGCCTCGTTCCGATGCTCGAAGTCCCCCGCTGTCACCGTCCCCCCCTTTTCTCCTGGACCCAGTGCGCCATCGCCATCAGACGGTCCACTCCCGCCGCACCCGTCCCGCCGCTCAAGACCGAGGCCTGATCCGCGATCTCCACTCGCCGGCCGTCCGACCACAAGCCCGCCCGCTCGCGGAACAAGGCGAGCGCCCGCGTCTCATCTGCGGTTAGGCCGACCGGCAGCGGCATCGGGGTCAGCTGTGGTGGTGAAGCGATCACCGGCAGCGGCGGGATCCGGTCATAGATCACCACCGTGCCCGCCGCCAGATCCCCAAGCCGCTGGAACCGCTTCGTCGCCAGACAACTCGCCAGCCCGAAACCATAGGTGAACGCCGGCATGCCATCGATGAAGCGCAGGAAATTCCGCACGATCGCCTGGCCAAGCGTGATCGGCGAGCCGGTCGTCTGCACCACCCGCAAGCCGAGTGCCCGCTTGCCCGGCGTGGCCCCGCGTTTTCCCGCCTCAAAAACCACGGGATAAAGCCAATCCATGAGAAACCACGCCAACAACATCACCCCGCCGGCGAACCGGTCCCCGATGGCGATGCCCGCCAGATTCGCGAAAATACCACCCACCAAGAGCACGCCGGCACGAATCAGCAGATCAATCGCGTAAGCCCCCGCGCGCAAGGCCGGGCCTGCAATCCGCAAGCGGATCTCGATGCCCTCGGCGAGCTCCACCGCTTGCAATGTATCCAGTTTTTCGGGTTCCGCCATGTTCCAGTCCTAAGCCCGAAACTAGTTATCAATCCCCTTTGGTAAAGCCTGCGAAACGTCAAAACCACATTTTCCCCACCCACCGGAATACCGTGCCGCCAGACAGTGGCGGAAGCCGCCTTGGTCCGACGAGAGGGGACACGGATTCCACGGGGGAAGCCACAAATCATTCGTGAGGAAGATTCCAAACACGGGGCAGGGCATCGCACTCACCATCCTCATCTTCCGTCCGGTAGTCCCGGGTGGCGTGTTGATGGATGAACGTCATCCATTCCGCGTCGTAATCGACCACCCGGGGCATGCACCGGGAGAATGAATCGTCGGTCTCCGTGACGGAGGAATTGGAACCGGCTCTGGTGTTGGGGGCCACCGCCGGTCGATCACAAATCATGCTTGAATAGGGATTCGCACTCATTACTTCTTAGGGTTCATTGATTGAAATCAATCAATAGATCTACTAGGCCAGTAGTAAGGCCGTATCAAGAGATTTCCTCATTTAATTTCAAATCGCCGTGAGCACCGGGGACGAAGCATCAATTGACAATCCAAGGCTGCAGTCATACAGATTGAAACCACCGATGAAACGAGTCACTCCGGCATTTTTTGAACGAGATCCGGTGGTGTGTGCCCGGGAGTTGATAGGCGCGGTTTTTCGTTGGCACGGGTGCATGGCAAGGATCGTGGAAACGGAAGCCTATCACTCGGTCGGCGATCCGGCGTGCCACACGTGGAGCCGCCCGAGCGCGCGGGCGTTCGTCGCCACGCACGACGCCGGAGACGCCTATGTTTACCTGAACTACGGGGTGCACTGGATGTTCAACGTACTGGTGAAAAGCAGGAAAGGATCGGGCTTCGTGCTGTTCCGGGCGCTTGAACCCTTAGAGGGAGTCGAAGAAATGCGAGCCAGGCGCGCGGGAGTGAAGGACCACCTGCTCGCGGCAGGTCCCGGAAAGCTGACACGAGCTCTCGGCATCGATGGCAAGGCTCACGGCATGAGGTTTCTGGAACAGAAAGAATTCGGGATCATTCATGGAGGCGATGCGCTGGAAGCCTGCGTCGGCGGCAGGATCGGCATCTCGAAAGCGACGGAGTTTCCCTGGAGATTCGGGGATCCGGCCTCGCCGTCGCTGAGCCGGAGGTTCGCCTAGCCGCGATCGCCAACCGCTGCAGTTCCGAGGATCAGTTGAAGTCCCGGAACTGGCTCAATTTACGCGATCACGTGGTTGGCCGGATCCGGATTTGACAGCATCATGACGCTGGCGGCGCTGAATCGGATTCCGCGGCAATGACCGCCCCGCGACGACTCCCCCCCCGTATTTCATGGCTGATTTTGTGACAACTCACCGATCCTCAAGCGAAGCGGCCCTCATGCGGCTGACTTCATGGGGTCCTGCATGCCAGCGTGAGCGCCGGGTTTCCCTTGATCCGTCAGGCGTTTGCCATAGGGTCCGCCAGAGCGTTTCAACCACCAGCTTCAGTCCCGGAGTCATCCATCCAGGACGATTTCCACCCCCCAATCATGACGATTCTTCCGCTTGAGGAAGTTCCCGTCATCCATCGCATGCAATTCCCTCCCAGCTCGGAACCACCGGATCCCCAGCCCCCCTTGAAACCAAGGGCCGGGGAGTCGCGGATGTCGCCCGACTGGAGTCGCGGCCCGGCATCCCCTTTCATTTCTCCCGGCAGCAATTCCGACGACTGCATCCACCGCCATTTCGAGCAACAGGTGGCCCGCAGTCCCGATGCGATTGCCATTCGATTTGAAGGCGAGGAATGGACTTTCGGAAAACTCAACCAGCACGCCGATCAGCTGGCGGCGAAACTCCAAGACCTGGGTGTCGGCCCGGAGGTCCTTGTGGGCATCCACATGGACCGCAGCCCGTGGTTGTTTGTCGGCATCCTGGGAATCCTCAAGGCGGGCGGCGCCTACGTGCCGCTGGACCCCGCGTTTCCGCGCGAGCGGCTACGGATGATCGGCGAGGATGCGGCGCTCAAGGTGCTGATCGTGGATCCCGCGCTGAAGGACGAATTGCAAGTGCCCGGCGCCACGGCGGTTTTGCTAGGGCCTAACTCGGATTTCAACAAATCCGGTGCGGCGCGGGCCGTTGTATCGGATGTTCTATCCGACAATCTCGCCTACATCATCTACACCTCCGGATCGACCGGTAAACCCAAGGGCGTGCAAATCCGCCATCGCTCGGCGGTGAACCTGCTGTTCTCCATGGCTGCGGATCCGGGCTTCGGCCCCGGCGACTCGCTGCTCGCGGTGACGACGATTTCCTTCGATGTTTCGATCCCCGAGGCGTTCCTGGCATTCATCACCGGCGGGCGCATGGTGCTCGCCCCCCGCGGAGTGAGCGCGGATGGCGAGGGCTTCGCCGCGATGCTCGACGAACATGACATCACCTTCGTCCAAGGCACGCCAACCACCTGGAGGCTGGTGCTCGCGGCCGGTTGGCGCGGCAAAAAAAACCTCAAAGCCGTGATCGGCGGCGAAGCGGTGGACCGCGATCTGGCGGCCAGGCTGATCCCGCTTTGCGGCGAGTTATGGAATTTCTACGGCCCCACGGAAACCACCGTGTGGTCGAGTTGCCTGCGGATGGAGCCGCGCGAGGGGCCGGTGGTGATAGGGCGGCCATTGCATGGAAATGATATCTATGTGCTGGACGAACAACTCCAACCCGTCGCCGGCGGCGGATCCGGCGAAATCTGCATCGGTGGCGACGGCGTGGCCCGCGGTTATGCCAACCGCCCGGACCTGACGGCGGAAAAATTCATCCCCGATCCGTTTTCCACAACACCGGGCGCGACAATGTATCGCACCGGCGACCTCGGCCGCTGGCACGCCGATGGCATGCTGGAATGCCAGGGCCGCGCGGACCATCAGGTGAAAGTGCGCGGCTACCGCATCGAGCTCGGCGAAATCGAGTCATCCCTCAAGGATCATCACGCCATCCGCGACGCGGTGGTGGTGGTTTACGAACCGGAACCGGGCGATCAACGGCTCATCAGTTATATCATCGCGGAAGGCGAAGCTCCGTCCCGCGAGATTTTGCAGGAACATCTCGCAGGACGACTTCCTGACTACATGATTCCGACGGCGTTTGTGACGATGAAGGCGTTTCCCATGACGCCGAATCAAAAGATCGATCGCAACACGCTGGCCCAGGAAAATCCTGCGGCCTCTAGCAGTGCACCCGTATCGTTGGAAGTCGGTGTGGATGGAGACAACATTGCAGCGGTCATCGCGGCGATCTGGCAGAGCGTGCTGGGACTTCCCCGCATCGGCACGAATGAGAATGTCTTCAAACTCGGCGCGCACTCGATGCACGTCGCCAGAGTGCACGCCGAGCTGAAACGGCGCTTTGAAAAACGCATCACCGTGGCGCGGATCTTCCAACATCCCACGCCCGATTCACTCGCTCGTTATTTCAACGAGGACTCCACCACAGCGTCGTCACCCGCGAAACGCCGGGCTGGAATCACCGCATGCCGGGACATCGCCATCGTCGGCATGTCCGCGCGCTTCGGCGGTGCGCGCGATGTCGATGAATTCTGGCGCAACATCCGCGACGGCGTGGAATCGATCCGTGATTTCAGCGAGGAGGAATTGCTGGCCAAGGGCGTCACGCCCGAACTGATCGCGGACAAACGCTACGTGCGGCGCGGCTGCGTGCTCGAAGACCACGAATCCTTCGATGCGGGATTCTTCGACATGAGTCCGCGCGAGGCGGAAATCACCAATCCGCAACACCGGGTATTCCTCCAGGCCGCATGGGAGGCGCTCGAACATTCGGGATACGTGCCGGATAGCTACGATGGCAGCATCGGCTTGTTCGCCGGAGCCGGGCACAACAATCACGCGCACATCCACCCCGACCTAACCGGCGTGGAGTACCTGCAATGCCTGGTCGGAAATGAACACGACTATCTCACCACGCGCACCGCGTTCAAACTCGGACTGACCGGTCCCGCGCTCAACATCCAGACCGCCTGCTCCACCTCGCTCGTCGCAATCCACGCGGCATGCCAGGCATTGATGAGCGGCCAGTGCGACATGGCGGTCGCCGGTGGCATCTCCATCAGTTGGCCGGAAGGACGAGGTTATCTCTATGGTGAGGGACTGATTTTCTCCGAGGATGGCAAGTGCCGGGTCTTCGACGCGAGGGCCTCGGGCACGGTCTTCGGCCACGGCGTCGGCCTCGTCACCCTCAAGCCACTCGATCAGGCGAAGGCGGACGGCGATACGATTCACGCCGTGATCCGCGGCATTGCCATCAACAACGACGGCATGCGCAAGGGCAGTTTCGCCGCGCCCAGCATCGACGGCCAGGCGGAGGTGATCGCCGCCGCGCTCGCACAGCAGGACATCAATCCGGAGAGCATCGGGCTGATGGAAGCACATGGCACCGGCACCGCGGTGGGCGATCCCATCGAGCTGGCAGGTCTCACCAAGGCCTACCGACAGTGGTCGGATCGAAAACAATTCTGCGCGATTGGTTCGGTGAAAACCAACATCGGCCACACCGACGCCGCCGCCGG
>JBIHZT010000268.1:0-5717 GCA_044240265.1 Luteolibacter sp.
AGCCATCGATGTCGATGGACAGCTCGATGGCGGTCTCCGCGGTCTTGCGGCTGCGGCTGGCGGTGCGTGGCTTGGACATGGAAATGAGGCGGATTACTTGATGGTCTTGGCGGCCTCTTCAAGTGGCGCGAGGTAGCGGGGCGGGACGGCGGCGGTCCGCGCGTTGGCGATGGCGGCGGTGACGGTGGCGGCGTTGGCACCGCTGTGGATTGCGTTCCAGAGTTCGCGGTAAGCCTTGCCGCCGTCAACACCGAGGATGGTCTTCACGGAGGAAAGGCGGACGAGCTCCGCTTCGCCGAATTTCACGGTGTCTTCCAGAGAGGCCTTGTGAAAGGGGCTGGTGGTCGGCCAGTCGAGTTTGGCATCCTTCTCGGCCTTGTAGAGAGCATCGAGCTCGGCGGCTTCGTTTTTGATGGCGGCCTCGGTGTCCCGGCGGCCTTCGAAGCTCATTCGCTGGATCCCGAGGTCGCGCGCCTTGACGCGGGCGTCGAGGGTGGCCAGCGACTGCTTGGCCTCGTCCACCTGGGCTTGAATGACCTGTTTCATGAGGGTGGCCAGCGCTCCGTAGGACAGGGTGTTCCGATAGTCGCGGTCGAGCTCGGAAAACAGGCGCAGCGCTTGCAGGAAATGGTTTTCATGCACCAGTTTGCGGATTTTCGCCTCTTGGACGCGGGCGTCGAAATCGTAGGCGTTCGCCTGGTATTCGGCGGGGGAGATCATCTTGCCATTGATCTTGATGCTGCCGGCGGCGACTTGGGCGGACTCGGCCTTGAGGGTCTCAAGTATGGTTTTCGCGCTTCTGACTTTGCCGCTGGAGGAGTGGTCCTTGAGGAATTTTTGGACGGCGGCGATGCTCTGCGCGTAGTCGTCGGTGGTCATCATGTCGGCGGAGGGTACCAGCTTGGCGATCCCCTCGAAGGCCTTCATGTCCGGGTCCTCGCGGGTGATTCGCACGACATCCGCCTTGGCGATCTTGCGCTCGTCCTTGATGGTCTTGGTGACGAAGACCTCGAGCACGTAGGAATCTCCGGTGTCGCTGATGATTTTTCCTTCCAAGCTGGTCCCGTCCTTCATCTTGAAGGTGTCGGCACTGCTGAGGAGTGAACCGCCCAGGAGGTAGAGGGCGAAGAAAGCGGGGTTTCTTTTCATGAAAACGGGGTGGTGGGCTTCTTGCCGGCGGGACGATTTATTATTTCACTGACGAGGGCAAGAGCGCTTCTGTCAACTCTTCCGGCGTGGTCACCATGCGTGATTCGGGATCGGTCAACAGAACTTTGATGGATCCTGCGGGAACATTGTCCTGCGGCTTGGCGGCGCGGCGCTGGAACATCCGCATGGGCAGTTTCTCCACGGCGAGTTTCAGCTCGGAAGAGAGCGCGGAGCCGATGACCAGGGTCACCTTGAAATGCCGCGCGAGGGTCGCCTGCAGGAGGTCGGTGTGCAGGATGGGCCGGTCCACCGAGTAGGTCGGCAGCGGAGTGGCCAGGGTGCTGAAGGTCTCCACCAGCGGGCGCTCGCGTTCGGCGAGGCGGCACTCGGCGAAGGAAATGAGACCTGCGGTGGAGTCGTCGAAAAGCATGACGAGGTCGGTGACCGGCAAGTCCAGGATTTTCGCGTCGTCAGGGCATTCCTTGAGGAACTCGGCGTCGGTGAAAAGCTCGGCGGCGGTGGTGGCGAGGTTTTCAGACCAGTCGAGCCATTTTTCGTCCGAGGTGATGGCGGCGACATCGAGCGCGGCTTGCAGCGCGAGACCGTAGAGGAAGGCGCGCCCTTCGCCGATGGAGTCCGGGGCCGGCTGGGAGAACAACCGCAGGATGGGGCCGTCGCTGAAGGTCGCACGGGTCTTGTCGAGCAGGTTGACGGCTTTTTCGCGGAATTTTTCATCGCCGGTGACGCCGAATGCCGCCGCGTAGGTGGAAACCATCCGCAGGGTGACCCCGGCGTGCGAGGTGTCGTCGCGGATTGTGGGGCCGAGCCGGGTGTTGCGGACTTTGAGGAGGGTTTTCCGGACGACTTCAAAGCGCTGGGTGAAAGCCTCGACCGATTCTCCCTGGTCCGCTGCGAGTTCCGCGATGGACTTGCCGATTCCCAGGCTGTTGGAGCGGAAATACTCGCGGCGGGGGTCCACTTCCGAGGGCAGGTTGCCAAGTCCCTTCATCCCGGTGGCTTTGATCCACCAGGCGGCGTCTTCCGGCGGGAGTTCTTTGGCGATGTCCTCGACGCTCCACAGCCAGGAGGTGGGTTGGGATTCCTGAGCCATGCCTACGGAGAAAAATCCCTCACTCGTGCCGAAGGATTTTTCCGCATAGGAAATCAGGCCGAGTGCTTTTTCCAGCGCCCGCTTGTCGCCGGTCGCGCGATAGGCGTGGATCATTGCTACCGCCGCGCGGGCCTGCGATCCGCAATCCCGGTAGAACGAGGGGAGCGTCCAGGAATTCCCCCGGCGCGAGGAGAAGACGCCGCCTTCGAGCGGGTCGAACATGGCGCTCGGCAGCAGATCCACCAGCAGCTCGCGGGTGGTCTCCAGGCTGCGGGCCCGGATCTCGGCAGGCACGCCGGGATGCACTGCGGCCGTCGCGAGCAGGTCGATGGCACCGGCTGGGAAAAGTCCGCCAGCTTCGTCGAAACTGCGGGAGTAGGGATCGTAAAAGGACGCGAGCTGGCGCAGGCTGCGCAGAACGTCCTCCGCCGGCTGCTGGCTCATGACCTTGGCGTTTTTGCGTTCGCCGATGCGTTGGCGGCGGTTGGCGTTGTCCAAGCCGCTGTTTTTCATGACGTAGCCGGAGTCATCCTTCCACATGCGGGAGACCATGGAGTGGGATTGGTTGAACAACTCCGCGGCGTTCGCACCGCCGGATTGGGTGACCGGGATCCAAGCGACCGGATTGGCGTCGGGCGTCATCCAAATGAAAAGTGGCAATTGCAGACCGCGCTTGATTTCCGCGCACAGGTCGGCGGTGAGCAGGCCGATTTCACGGGCGGCGTCTCCATCCACGAGCACCGGCACGTAGGTTTCGTTGATGGCCGTGACCAGATCCGAGTCGTCGGCGAGGGTGGCCAGCACGCTTTGAAAGCCCGGCTGCTGCGGCATCGCGACCACGACGAACACCAGACGGCCGGCGGTCTTGGCGCGCTTCATCGTTTCCCTGGTCCACGGCTGCCAGTGGATCGGCGAGCCCGCCTGATTCCGGTAAACCGCGCCCGGCAGCGTGCCGAGGCCGTTCGACAGCAGTTCCACGGGGGTGCTAGCTGCTGGCGGCGCCTGGGTTGCAAGCGTGCTCTGCCCCTTCCGGCAGCCCCCCGTTCCCAGGAGCAGGCCACAGACAGCCGTGGCGATTGCGGCGGAACTTGGAGAAATTGAGAATTTCATGGAAAAATGGGGAGACGCAGAAAAGGACCAGACTGTCCCTCAACACCCGCATCTTGAAGAAAAGACTTCCGATGTGGCAAGCCGAAGCTACGGTTGCGCAACAATTCCCTAGCCTCGTGTGATCAGTATTGCCGTTTCCAGTCAAAAAGGAGGTGTGGGTAAAACCACTGTCTCGATCAATCTCGCCCATTCCTTCGCCCGCGCGGGGGTGAAAACCCTGCTTGTCGATGCCGACCCGCAAGGTTCTGTCGGCCTTTCGCTCACCCGCCAGTCCCGCCTGCTTACCGGATTTTACGACTATCTGGCTGATCCGGGGATCCCGCTTGAGCGCCTGATCGTGCCGACGCGGTTGGAGACGTTCTCGCTCGTGGCCAGCGGCCAGGCCAGCGACTACGAAGCGGGCGGCGGCGGCATGGGCGCCCATCTGGCGAGGGTCCGGGCGTTTTTACGCAGCGTTTCCGCCCGTGGCTTCGACTTGTGCCTGATCGATACCGCCGCCGGGCTTTTCGGGGTGACCGGCGACGTCATTGCTTCCAGCGACGCGATCATGATTCCGCAACAGGCGGAACCGCTGGGAATCCGCTCCGTGCCGAAACTCCTCGAAGGGCTCAACCGCCTGCGGGTGGTCAATCCCCGCCTCAGCGTGCTCGGCGTCTGTCTCACGATGGTGCAGAACGACCTCGCGGAAAGCACCGAAGCCGCCGCCGCGCTGCGCCAGCTGCTGCCTCCGGAAATGGTGTTCCAGACCCAGATCCCGCGGGACGGACTCTTCGTGCGGGCCAGCGCCCGCGGGCTACCCATCGGCGTGCTCGAGGATGGCGCGGGCGCGCAGGTCGTCTTCGATTCGCTGCGTGCGGAAATCGAGGCCAAATTTGACCCCAGCAATGGCCATCAGGCCGCCCAAGTCTGATGGATCCGATCAATCCATGGCTCGATCCTGTCGAAGTCCGGCGCATGGCGGACCGACTCATGAAGCCGGCTCGCGAGCCAAGCGTGACCGTGGCGGACGCCGGATTTGACGAGGGCTTCGTCGGTTACGCGGCGGGGCAGGTGGTCAGGCAGGAAGCGCCACCTCCGCTTCCGCCAGCGGCACGCGAAGTGCCCGCCGCCCCGGCCGCGGCACCCGTCGCAGCAATCCCCGTCGGCGTGCCTGTCCCGCCGGAAAACCCGTTCATCGCCCGCGGTCCGTTCCTTGACCGGATCACCCGCTTCCGCGACTGGATGCGCCACAATTTCGCGGCGACCGGCATCTTCATTCTCGACCGCGAGGGAGCGGTGATTTTCGACGAGAGCAACCACGGTCGTCTGCATTTCCTCGCCCGCAGCCTGGCGCTCGCCTCGCGCCGCCCGGGGGCCTCGGCGGGGAACGTGCATGTCAAAATCGGTGCCGGAGCCACGCTGGAAGTCATCCCGGTGGAAACCGCTTACGGCAGCCTCGTCCTCGGAGCCGTGGTGGCGGAATCGCTGACCCCCGCATCCGTGGCGGCCGTGATGGAAGCGCTCGCCTTGGTCGCCTCGCCGCCGGGTGAGGATTTGAAATCTCAAATCTGAAATTTCAAATCCCTCAGTGCGTCTGCCGGTTCTGGCGGGAGATGATGAGAATGGAAATCACGCCGCAAACGATGATGATGCCCGCGAGCACGAATCCGCAGTAGCGCTGGGTGTCTGTTTCATCGTCGCGCTCCACGTATTCGCGGACGGATGGTCCGGATTTCGCGCTCATGAACGGGATCGGTTTCTTGAGGGCATGGAAGACGATGCGCCGCCCGGTGTCGCGGTAGTCGTTGCGGAAGGTTTCCGCCTCGCGGATGAGCAGGTCGATGCGTTCGTTGACGAAAAACTCGGACGCCGGGCGCGCTTTGGGGTCGTTTTCAGGCCAGACCTTCATCGTCTCCACCTCGATGCGCGTTCCCGAGGTGGCGGTGCGCCGGATCCGGCTGACCAGTTGCTCCGCTTCCTTGCGTGACGATGCGCCGGATGCGAGCAGACGCCGCAGACCTTCCTTGACGAGATCGAACCGCTCCACCTGCTCCGCCGTCATCGGACCCGGCAGCGAGCGGATGCGGTCAATGCGCCGTTGGAGCCGCAGCCGTTCCAGCTCGAAGGGGTTGCGGGTCGCCTGGTCGGTGATCATGGCCTCGTAGGCGTAGCGCAGCGGCATGATGACGGCGGGCACCGGGATGCCGCCGCGGTCGCGGGCGGCCGCCGCGTCACCGAACAATCCGTGGTTCATTTCCCGGTAGGGCACCAGCGCCCCCGCCAGCAGCATCTGCGGCACCAGCAGCAGCGGGACCGCGGTGAGGGCGGCGCGCTCGGACTTCACCATCGAGGAAATCACCAGCGCCAT
>JBIHZT010000269.1:0-5708 GCA_044240265.1 Luteolibacter sp.
CCGTCGGCCATCGCCCTTTGCTTCAGCCCGTTCTGTTCGAAAGCCAGCAACCAGCCATCGAGCGCGGAGACGAGCGCCTTGCCGTGGTTGGCTTCGATGGCCTGGCGGATTTCCAGCCCGCCAAGCACGGCCTTCATTTCCCGCACCAGCGGCGCGAATGCCCGCCAGTGTTCCGAGCTGGCGACGTGGCCTTGAAACACGGTGGCGGCGTTCTGGAGCGACGGGGCGAGGCTGTGAGACGGGGCGCGGGTCTTGGTGAAGTTGGCCCGGAATCCCCCTTCTGGAACCATGCCGTCCTGTTGGGGTCCACTGATTTCCTTGTCCGCTCCGCCACGCTCGGCGCGGAAGGGTGAATAGTTTTGCTCCCGTGGTAGATCGACTCCGAACATATCGCGGAACACTGCGGCGAGCGGTTCGTAGTTGTTTTGATAGAAATCCCCAAGCCATGCGGCAATGGCCATCCCATCCGGGCCGATCTGGTCAACCGCCTGCTGGATCACCTCCGCCGTGTAGCCGTGCTCCGCCAGGTTCTTCGCGTATCGGGTCTGCCGGGATGTGAGAACCAAGGTGATGGCCTGCATGGGCGAGAGCTTCACGGGCGCGGTGGTGGACTCGCCACGGGTGGAGATTTCCAAATCCTTGCGGCGCTGGATTCCGGCGAGCTTGGCGGCGGCTCCGTCCTCGTCGGCGGCGACGGCGGCTTGTGCCTGGGCAATCTCCGCTTGGTGGGCGTCCCATGCCGCTTGCAGCGCGGGAAGATCATCGAGGGTCAGGGAGTAGGACGCGGGATCGGTGGTGCCGTCGAGCAAGGCCGGCACGTCGGACAATTCCACGGCCATCCTTGCGGCTCCGGACGAAACCACCTTGTCGATGGTCACCGTGTCGTTGGTGGACATTTCCCACAAGCGGCCCTGTGCTTCCAAGGTGGACACCGGCGCGCCGGTGCTGGCCTCGAACGCGGCCTTTACCGCGGCCACCCATTCGCCATCCGCTTTCAGAACGGCGTCGGTTTTCTGGGCCTGCGCCTGGCCGACGGCATCATTCCAGCGGGTGACGAGTTCATGGCCCGTGCCAAGCAGGCGCTCAAGAACCTGGACGAACGAAAGAAACTCCCCGCTTCCGGCTTCCAGCATGGTGCGGGCCTCGTGGCTCTGCTCATATGCCCGGCGCTCCTGGCGCGCGGCGAGCGATCCGACACCGCCGGCGTCGAGCATGCGCTTGATCTTCGCCTTGTGGGCGGCGAGTGCGTTCTTCACGCGGAGATCGTGCTTGCGAAGGAGTGGCTCCGCTTCCTCCGCCGTCATGCCGTTGATGGTGCGGTTGTCGAACTTGGGCATTTGGAAACTTGGCAGCGTCACGCCCTTCTGTGCGGCGAGGGTTTCCAGCATGGTCCTTTGCAATGCTGCCACTTCGGCGAGGCGGGCGGCTTCCTTGCCGCCCCATTCGTCCCGGCCAAAGGTGTAGGTGCCATGCAGCCAGGCGAGCGCGGCGGCTTGGTCGGCGGCGGGCTTGCCGTCGAATCCGCCGAGCATGTCGAGGGCGCGGGCGCGGTTGGCGAGTTCCAGCGCTTCGGGATGGATCACGCCGGGAATCGTCTCGTCGGCCAAACGCTCTTCCTCGCGGGCGATGGCGAGGCGCTCGCCGTCCACTTGCTCCTCGGTCATGTTGTGGTAGCGGTCCACCCATGAGAAAATCCGGTGTGCGTCCACGCCGATCTTCCCGCGCTTCGCCTCGCCGGGGTTGTCCTTCGTGGGCTTGGCCTTCTCCCGGAGCTTGTCGAGGTCGGCGCGGTGTTCGCGCTTCATCCATGCCTCAATCTCCTCGTCGGCCTTGGCGATGCGGGCGTTGAGAAATTTCAATCGCGCCTCATCGCTGCCGAGCTTGGCAAGCTGGGTGTATCCGCCGATTTTCCCGCGAAGCTCCGCCGGCAGGACGGAAAGAACACCGTCGAGCATGGCGAGGGCGCGAAGCATGCGCTCGCGTGGCGAGTAGTTCGCCGCCTCTTCCTTTATGCGCTCCTTCTGCCATGCCTTGGCCTCCGCCTTGGCACGCTGGCGGGCGTCCGCCACGTCCACCCGGGCGGCTTTCATGTAACCCTTCATCCGGTCCACGCTGGCGGCCTCGCGGCGGAGTGCGTCCCACAAGGCATCTGGCGACGGTTCCTTGATCAAGCCAGCGTCGAACAATTCACCGGCGGCTTGGTCCGGGGTGAGCTTGCCGCCGAAAACGACGGGCGGCACGTCCTCCGCGCCGTCATAGTCGCCCTGCTTGCGTTCGTTGAAGAATGTTTCACCGCGTCCGATGGCGGCCGATCTGGACATGAGCCGACCGTGGAAGGGATCGGGCGAGCCATCGGCCCGCGTCGTCGCCAGCGCGGCGAACACCGGCCTTTCCCACAGCTTGGCGATGTCCTCGTTGTGGAGGATGCCGGAATGCTTCGCGTGGGCCTCGTCCTCAAGCTGCGCCCGCAAGAGCGCCTCACGGAATGCGGTTTCCCGGCGGATCGATGCCACCTTGCGCGGGTCATCGATGGCCCGGCGCTTGTAGCCCTTGCCGAATGCAATGCCGAGTTCGTCCTTGTCCCGCTTCAGCAAGCCGAGCTTCTCCACCATGCGGGTGAACATGGCGGCTTTCACGCGCGGATCCTTGATGCGGGCCGTTGCGTTCATTTCCAGCGCGTCCACCATCCGGGCAGGTGCCAGGGAAAACGGATCGTTATCGGTCGGGGTGAATGCGTCCTGGCCGACGAGCGCCGCGTGTTCCTCGCGAACAATGCCGGCGTGCTCCGCCTGGTAATCGCGGCCGGTCAGCCGGTCGATGAATGCTTCGTGGGATCGCGCGTCGAAACGGCCTTCCCGCTCCGCCTTCTTCATCGCCAGCGCCCGCGCCGACGACAGGCCAAAGACTCCGCGCGCGCCTTCGATGAGTGCCCGGAATTTGCTCATCCGTTTGGGGCCGATCATGCCGGAAAGTGCCAGGAGATTGCGCGAAATGATGCCGGATGAAATCTTGATCGGCTTCGCATCCTTGGCCCGCTTGCGCGTCCTGAGCACCTCCGCTTCGAGGATGTCGGAAATTGCCTCGCCGAGCATGTTGTCGGTAACGTCCGCATCCGCCAGCCCCGCCGGAAGCAATGCCAGCGCCTGCCCTTGGGCGTCGCCCCGCCGCTGCACCTGCCCGCCCATCACGGAATCCACCGCGCGGACGAATGCCAGCTTGTCGGCGCGATCGATCACACCGGCGGCCTCCATCTGCGAAAGCATGCCGTGGCCCATCTCGTGAATCACGGTGGTGATGCTCGCGCCTTGGAAGAGTCGGTTGGTGAACGTGCGCACACCCGCCCGGACTTCCTGCACGTTGCGGCCGAGCGCGGCATAGGTGGCGGAGCCGTCGCCGCCGTTGATCTTCTCCCGGATCGCCGCTTGCTCGTGAAATTGGTCGATGCTGGCGGGATCTTCCGCGGCTGCCGTGGCCTCGGTGTAAACCGTGCCGAGTTCGAAACTGTTCTGGGCGCCGGAATCGGGAGCCATGGCCAGCGCCTCCGCCCCGCCTTCAAGCATCGTCGCCAGGTAAGCGACTTTCTCCGCCCGGCGTTCATCGAAGGCGGCGCTGTGTGCCGTGGCAACGCGCATTGCGCCGGACATATCGGGAGCGGTGGCGACGATTTCGCCCGTTTCCCCGTCGTGGATGGCGTAGCCGTCGGCGGTCTGGACGATGTTCGGCACGATGCCGGAAGTTTTCGCCGCTTCAAAGGCCGCCCGCTGGTCGGTCTGTTCCTGCATGAGCGTTTGAACCGCGTCCTTGGCTTCCTCGCTGAGTGGATCGCGTGAACGCATGGCGCTGTCCAAGGCGGAATTGAGCGAGGCTTGGCCCTTGGCGGACTTGATCGAGGCGATAGCGTCCGCCGTGAGTCCCATCGCTTGCAGCTCGGTAGTGGATGCGGCGGCGAATGCACGCCCGCGGGCGTCGGCATCCACGCCGCCCGCCACGCCGAAAACGATCAGGGGCGCGACGGCAAGGAACGTGTCGAGATTTTCCGACCAGTCGCCTTCAAACTCTCCACCCGGGCCGGTCCATTGCACTTCCGGCACGTCCATTCCAAGGGCGTTGCCGAGATCCTGCACGAGCGGCTCAATGTAGTTCTGGCCGACTTCCTGCGCGCCTTCCTGGGCGAACGCGACACCGCCCCGCACCACGCCGCGCACGACGTTGGATTGAATCTTGTCCATGGCTCCGGTGAGCGCCTTGTTGAAGAACGGCAGCTTGCCAAGCAGGAGGCTTGCGCCGAGCCGCTCGGAAAGCATCGTTACCGCGCCGGCGGCGGGGGCGAGCGATGAGGCGAAGCGGTCCGCCTCGTCCTCGCTGTCTCCTCTCGCCAGCGCCTTCTGGCGCAAGCTTTGATAGGAACTCTCCTGGAGGCTGGCGTAAAGCATCGGTGGAGCGGCGAGCGCGGCGGCACTGGATGCCAGCACGCCGGGCGTTCCATAAATCACCTTCTCCGCCCGCTGCATCCAGCCGGTGGACAGGTAGCGGATCGGATCATAGGTTTCCTGCTGGAGTTCGATCACGTCGGCCCGGAAGGTTTCGCGCCGGCGGAAGTCCTTGAGGCGCGATTCGTCCCGCTGGTTCTTCGCGGCAAGCGCGGCGTCGCTGCCAAGGAAATCTTCCCATCCGACCGTTCCCCCGCTTTGCATCCCTGCCACCGCGCCCACCCGGCCTTGATCGATCAGCCCGCCGATGTCGCGCATGGATTTTTTGAAAAAGTTCACCGAAAACGCGTCGGCGTCCCCCTGGGAAAGCGAGTTGGCGCGGATCTTGAGCGCGGCAAGGAAGGGCTTGCGCTCCGCTTCGGGCAAAGAGTCGTAAGCGGTCGCTGCCGCCTCGCCATAATCCTCCTTGCGCTCGAAGGCGGCGAACACGGCATCGAGTTCGGGCCGGTATTGATCGACGGCCTGCTTCACTTCCTGCTGTGTCTCGGTCCACGCCTCGAAGTAATCCGCCCGCTTGGCAGGATCATAGCCGGGCTTCTTGGATGCTTCCTTCTCCCACTGGTGAAAGTTCCGCATCACGGATTTTCCCTCGGCGAGATCCGGGGTGCGGACGAATTCGGCATTTCCCGCTGAGACGCGAAGCTCTGATTCCAGCGCCTTCACGTCCTTGCGGCCCTGGGCCGCTTTCTGGATGAGCGGGAAAAGATCCTCCTCGGAATTCACCATCTCGCCGAGCACCCGCAGGGATGTTTCCTGCGTCATGAAACCGCGCAAGAGATGATTGCTGGGAATGGGCGCGTCGTCATTGTGGAACGCCAGCCATGCGTCAGAGATCAAGCCCCGGTGTGCTTCCTCGGGAGTGCTGGCAAAGCTTAGATCGGCGTCCTTGAATGCTTCGCCAGGGTTCAGCGCGGCGGCGTCGAGCTTGTCGGTGGAATCGCGCCGCCAGTCGTCCAAGGATTTTTGATAGGCTGCCTCCTCGTCGTCCCAAGGTCGCGCGCCGAATGCCTCGCCGATGGCCGCAGGCGGTGCCGATGATTGGGGAATGCCGGTGATGTCGTGGACCGGCTCCGGGGTGGCGGTGTCTGGCACGATAGCCGGTTGCGGCGGCAAGGTACTGGTCGGGGTGATGGTGTCGGGATTCTGGCGGTTGTCCGGTAGGATGATCATTTTTTTAGGTCGGTGATTGGTGAATGGTGGTTGGTGGAATGGCTGTGG